>CAMCQL010000012.1 GCA_945877005.1 Chryseobacterium gleum | reverse complement strand
GCGTATCGGGAACCTACCAATGGCAGAAGAGCACCAATGGAGGTGTTTCATGGAGTGATATCACAAGCACTGGAACGGATGCTACGGAGTATGCCGATGCCACCACCAAATCACTGAAAATTGCTGCGGCCAATCAGGGAATGCTCTTTAGAGTGATTGTTGCTGATCAAGCGACGGGTCAGTGTAGAGATACGAGTGATCAAGCGAGTTTAAGTGTGCTTGAGTTACCGGAAGCACAGTTTAGATTGTTGAGCAGTAAATTAGCGGTATGTGTAGGAGATGAGAGTGTGAAGTTGGGCTTTACAGCAGCGAAGGGAACTTCTCCGTATACGTTTGATTACACCACAAATGGTTCATCGCCGAAGAAAGCAAAAACGGAGGTGAGTGATCAGCTATTGATTGCTACCGATCAACCATTGGCAACAACAACCTATACCCTGAATCGCGTGACGGATGCCAGAGGTTGTTACCGAGATTACAATGAGGCCTTGGCTGTGGAGGTGAATCCAATCCCAGAGGCAGACTTTGCATTGGTCGACAATATTGGATGTTCTCCACTTACGGTATCGTTTAGAGATGCGTATGCGAAGAATGGAAGAACGGTTCAGTGGACCTTTGGAGATGGGAAAGCAATCACAACGAGTAATGCGACAACGGACCACATCTACTCAAGTGAAACGCCAGCAGATATCACCTTTAAGGCAACGATGACAGCCACCGAGAAGGGATGTTCAAGAAGCTACGAGCAGAAAGTGTATCTACAGCCTAACCCAACGGCAGATTTTGACGTAAGTGCTTATGAGTTGAACTCGTATGAGCCACGTGTTGAAACGAAGAATAAATCAGACAGAGCATTGCGTTATGTGTGGAGCTTTGGAGACGGAAGTTTACCATCCCAAGAAACAGCACCAACATATACGTACGAAGGAAAACCAGGGGAGTACAACATCCGCTTGATTGCGATATCGAATGGAAAGAACTGTTCTGATCCAGCAGTGAGAAAAGTGTTGATTCCAGAGGAGTTGATATATTACGTACCAAATACCTTTACACCGAATGGAGATGCTAACAATAACACCTTCCAACCAGTGTTTACAAGTGGGTACGATCCACTGGATTTTACCTTTCTGATTTTCAATCGTTGGGGTGACCTAATCTTTGAAAGCCACAATGCAAGCATAGGATGGGATGGAACCTACAGCGGAAACTTTGTCGGAAACGACACCTACACGTGGAAACTAGAGTTCAAAGAAAAGAAAACAGAAAAACGACACTCGAAAATTGGGGTCGCGAATTTGATAAGATAAGAATCAATGAAAAAAGGCGGGGAAACCCGCCTTTTCATTTTTTTAAAATAAGAACCCAGAATTTATAAAGCTCTTAATTGATGTGTAGTTGAATTACAATAAGAATAAGACTTGATTCAACAAAGAGTTTTGGGTTTTATAACGGTCTTATAATGATTTTGTTCTACCTCCGTCTACAGGAACATTAATACCATTAATGTAGCTTGCAGCAGGAGAAGCTAAGAAGGCAATAGCGTTTGCCACCTCTTCCGGTTCAGCAATTCTACCCATAGGAGATTCTGAAGCCATATCGGCAAAAATATCAGCAATACTTTCATTCGTTTTAGCAGATTTAGCTTCCGCAATACCTTGCAAACGGATTGTATTTGTTGCGCCAGGAAGTACATTGTTAACGGTAATATTGAATGGGGCTAATTCAGTTGCTAAAGTTTTACTCCAGTTGGCTACAGCTCCTCGAATAGTATTTGATACACCAAGATTTGGTAATGGTTGTTTCACACTAGTAGAAATGATGTTAATAATTCTTCCATACCCATTTTCTTTCATTAAAGGATATAACGCTTGAACAAGAATGTGATTGCAAATTAAATGTTGTGTGAAAGTGTCGTAAAATTCTTCAATAGCAGCGTCTCTAATTGGACCTCCTTTTGGACCTCCTGTATTATTAACTAGAATATGAGCTGAGTTTCCTGATTGAACATAGGAATCCAATGTTGCTTTTAACTGATCTGGTTTTGAAAAATCAGCTTGCAAATAAGTATGTTTTTGCCCAAGTGGGGTAGGAAGTTCAGAAATTGTTTGAATTAATTTTTCTTCGTTACGAGCAATTAAAACCAACGATGCACCCATGGATGCCATTTCGATAGCCGCTGCTTTACCAATACCTTGCGTACTACCACATACTACCGCAACTTTGTTTTCTAGATTTAGATTCATTTTTTTCGATTTTATGATTCATTAATTATTAGTTCACTAAATTTTTTCCTGTCATTTCTAAAGGAGTAGCGATTCCCATTCTTCCTAAGATTGTTGGAGCAACATCTGCTAATATTCCGTTGTCAATAGTTACATCATCTTCAGTTACCAAAATAACGGGAACTGGATTTAATGAATGAGCAGTATTTGGTGATCCATCGGCATTTAAAGCAAAGTCAGCATTACCATGATCCGCAATCACTAAAAATTCATAACCTAATTTTTTCCCAGCTTCAATTACTTCACCCAAACAAAAGTCCACTGTTTCAACTGCTTTTTGAATGGCATTGTAATTACCTGTATGACCCACCATATCAGGATTCGCAAAATTTAAACAGATAAAATTCGGTTGGTTGTTATTCATGTAGTCAATGATACGATCTTTAACTTCTAGTGCGCTCATTTCAGGTTGAAGATCATAAGTAGCCACTTTAGGTGAATTTACCAAAATTCGGTGTTCATTTGGAAAATTTTCTTCTCTTCCACCACTAAAGAAGAAAGTTACATGTGGGTATTTTTCAGTTTCAGCTATTCTGACTTGACTTCGATCAACTTTAGTAAGAACTTCACCAAGAGTGTTTTTTAAATTATCTTTTTCAAAAATTACATGTACATTCTCGAACGTCGCATCGTAATTTGTCATTGTGAATAAATGCAGAGGAAGTTTCTTCATCTCAAATTCAGGAAAATCTTTTTGGCTAAGACATGAAATGATTTCTCTTGGCCTGTCAGTACGAAAATTAAAAGAGATCACAACATCTCCAGCTTGAATTGTCGCAATAGGTTTATCACCGTTGCAAATTAGTGAAGGCTCAATGAATTCATCTGTAATAAATTCATTATAAGAATGTTCTATAGCTTCTGAAGCAGAAGAGAATTTTTTTCCTTTACCAGAAACTAATAGGTCGTAAGCTTTTTTTACACGTTCCCAACGATTGTCGCGATCCATTGCATAATAACGACCGATGATAGATGCTATTTTCCCTGTTGTACTTGCGATTTCTAGTTCTAGTTCTTTGATAAAATTCAAACCGCTTTTGGGATCACAATCCCGACCATCTGTAAAAGCATGAATGAACACATTTTCTACCCCTTGATTTTTTGCCATCTTACAAAGTGCATAGATGTGCTCTTGTGAACTATGAACACCGCCCTTAGAAACTAAACCAATTAAATGTAAATTTACATTGTTTTCCTTTGCTAAATTAAACGCATTGAGAAGGGCTTTTTCCTCAAAAAAATCTTTTTCACGAATCGATTTATTAATTCTTGTAAGTTCTTGGTAAACGATACGTCCAGCACCAATGTTCAAATGTCCAACTTCTGAATTCCCCATTTGTCCATCAGGAAGCCCTACATCTTCCCCAGAAGTTAATAACGATGCACTGGGATAAATTGCCAACAAGTTGTCCATTACTGGTGTATTGGCATTGTAAATTGCATCGGATTTGGATTTGTCTCCTATTCCCCAGCCATCTAAGATGATTAAACCAAGATTTTGTGTCATAAGGTTATTTCAAAAATTGCACCTTTCGGTTGATTATCAATGTATTTTAGTTTACCGCCAATAAGTTTGCTAAACTCTGATGCAATAAAAAGTCCTAATCCTGTCCCTTTTTGTGAACGCGTTTCTTCATTTTCAATACGAACAAATTTTTTGAATATATCTGGTTGAACTTCAGATGAAATTCCTGGACCAGTGTCTTTAGTTCCAAATTTACTATTTTGTTTATCTCTGTATAGAAATAAAATTAGATTTTCATCAGTGCCGGCGTATTTAAGAGCATTTTCAATCAGATTAATGAGAATTGTTTTTACCATAAATAAGTCTGATTCTATCGAGATTTTATCGTTTAGCTGAACTATTATCCAGGTTTTTTCTAGTCGTGTGTTGTATTTATGAGCCAAATCAGATAACAATTCATTTAAATTTATCCATTCTTTGTGCGCTTTGATGGTTTGATTTTCTAGTCGTGATGCTGTAAGAATTGCATCTACAATTTCTTCAAGTCGTTGGTTTTCTAAAAGGGCTTTTTGAAGTAATTCATTTCTTTTTTCAAATACAAAGTCTCTTTTTAATAAGGTTTGTAAATATAATTTTGTGGATGCTAATGGTGTTTTGAGTTCATGGGTTACAGATAAGAGAAAGTTTGATTGTCGTTCAGACAATTGTTGGTCTTTTTTAATTGCAGATCGAATACGCCAAAGCCCTAATGAAAGAATGAGAAAAAACACCAATCCTTCACCAGTAATCATAATGATTTTTTTAGAAATAACAGAATCAGTACTTCCTAGTTCTTGAGTTAATTGAATAAGATGATATCCCCACCAAGTAAATTGTAAGGCGACATAAAATGCCAATACATAAAAAATAACAGCCGTCTGTTTTTTCATCAATTTCGAAAGATTTTTAGTCCTACTGTAAACGAAAATTTAATTTGAACTCTTGTTCACTTCATTCATTTTAATAAAATAATCTTAGTTGTAGCAAAAATAGATATTCTAAATCTAATAATTTCTTATCAATGTATAATCGATTTCTTTTTCACATCATTTGAAACTCTATCTTTGTAATCGAATTTATATATCGGTTTATAAACAAGCAACACAATGAGAATACTCGACGGTAAATCAACTGCTCAAGACATAAAGAAAGAATTATCTGAACAAGTCAAATTAAGAAAAGCCGAAGGGAAAAAAATCCCTCATTTAGCTGCAATTTTAGTAGGAAACGATGGTGGATCTATGACTTATGTAGCTGCAAAAGTAAAAGCATGCGAGGAATGTGGTTTTGAAAGCACACTAATACGTTACGATGATTCTGTTTCAGAAGAAGTACTTCTAAAAAGAGTTAAAGCGTTAAATGAAGACGATAGTGTTGATGGTTTCATTGTTCAATTACCATTACCTTCTCATATTGATGAAATGAAAGTTACATTAGCAATTGATCCGCTCAAAGATGTTGATGGTTTTCACCCTGAGAATATAGGCAAGATGGTTTTAAATTTACCAGGATTTTTATCTGCAACTCCCGCTGGTATTTTAGAATTGTTACATAGAAACAACATAGTTACTGAGGGAAAGAAATGTGTGATTATTGGGAGATCAAATATAGTAGGGACTCCGTTGAGCATTATGCTAACAAGAAATTCTAATCCAGGTAATTGCACGGTGACTTTAACACATAGTATGACTAAAAATCTTAACGAGATTTGTCAAACGGCGGATATATTGATAGCTGCTATCGGCCAGCCCAACTTTGTAACTGCAGATATGGTGAAAGAAGGTGCTGTAGTAATTGACGTAGGAACATCAAGAGTTGAAGACCCGACAAAAAAGAGTGGATGGAAATTGATGGGAGACGTACAATTCGATCAAGTTGCAGAAAAATGTTCTTTCATTACCCCCGTACCTGGAGGAGTTGGACCAATGACAATCGCTTCTTTAATGATAAACACATTGAAAGCAATGGATCTTAAAAACAATTAAAAGATTGTTTCTATTATTTTTTCAGAAGCACCGGTTGAAGATTCGATAAAGGCGGCACATTTAAGCGTTAATTCATCTAAGTTATTATCGATAAAATTAATTGCTGTCACCAGTTCGTTTGAATTTGAGATTTCACATCCAATTCCAACTTCAATAAATTGATTTGCTTCAGGAAATTTCGAGTGCTTTGGACCAAAAATAACCGGTAACCCAAATACAGCAGGCTCTAAAATGTTGTGTAATTTACCTGTAGAGCCGCCACCAATAAACGCCATTTTTCCATAGCGATAAGCATTCGATAATTTTCCAATACAATCAATAATCAATACATTGGAAGAGTATTGAATTTCTTGTGAAAGGTTGGAATATCGAACGGCTTTATCAAATAATGATTCAATTGCGATAATGTGTTTTTCAGAAACGTCATGTGGGGCAATTATAATTTTTTCATTCGGTAGTTGATGTATTATTTCCTTCAGCAATTCTTCTTCCCATTCCCAGGAACTGCCTAATATGATTGCTTTTGTTGAAGTAGTTAAGAAGTTTTCGATGATTGTATCTTCAGAACTATTATTTTTATTATCGATTACTTTATCAAATCTTGAATCTCCTGTAATTGATACGTTTGTTAAATGAATTTGATTTAACAACAATTTGGTTTCATTGTTTTGCACAAAGAAATGAGTGAAACAGGATAGTCCTTTTCTAAAAAAAGAACCGTATTTTTTGAAAAAAAGTTGATCGGGTCTTAGAATACAACTGATTGAATAAAGAGGGATTTCTGATTTTTTAGCTTCAAAAATGTAATTGAACCAAAATTCATATTTGATAAAAAATATTTTTTTCGGTTGGGCAATCGAAAGGAATTTCCGCGCATTTTTTGGAGTGTCTATAGGAAGATAGCAGACATAGTTGGCAGGATGGGTTCTCTTATGGTAATGTTCCATACCGGAAGGGCTAAAAAAGGTAACAAGTATAAAAGCAGCAGGGTCTCTTTTTTTTAGAGCATTCATTACCGGTATACCTTGATCAAATTCTCCTAATGAAGCACAATGAAACCAATAGAGATTTGTTGTGTTGATTGAAGATTTCAACTCATTGAAAACATTTTCTCTTCCCTCAATCCATTTTTTTGCTTTTGGATTGAAAAATTGCATCAACCAAATGAGAAGATAATAAACGTGTATTCCTAAATTATAGAGCAATCGCATTAATTAAAATAATATTCTTTTGGTTTTCTTTTATAGATAGGGATCAACCAGCCAACTTTTAAGCCATAGTTGAAGTCTTTTCGTACAGCTTGACTAACAGGAGAAGTAGGATCTGTGTAAAAGATGGAACGTTGATTTTTAGTAAAACCTTGTTGAAAATAAACTCCTCCATAAAAATTTATAAAACCAGCGTTTGCCATAAATGCATAACCGATAAATTGGTGGAAATTAATACCTGCAACTAACTTATCGTACCCTTTTTTATAATCTAATTCAATTTGAGGGGACACTTGATTGTTTGTCTCTATTCGAATATGATGTTCCAAGAAACCTACTCCAGTATGCACAAATAATCCAGAATTTTTATTTGGTGAAAAAATCGGAATGACTTTTCCTAGTGTTAAATTGGTATTAAATCCACGTGCAAATAAATTAATTTCAGTAATATCTCCATTGACATCAGCAATGTTTCCGAAAGAGTCTGTAAGATTTGAGAGTAAACCAGTTTCATTGATTTGATTACCGAAAATAAAATTTGCGTCAACACCAAAAAACCAATTTCTTTTGGTTTTATATCCAGCTAAAACACCAAGATGATTTAGCAAACCAAAACGGTCACGAAGATCAAATTGCGGAACATTTAACCCATATTGTATCCCGATCCACGGAGTTCCAATCGCTTCTTTATCAACATTTCGTTGACCATAAATAGAAATGTTACAAAGGAGAATTATGAGTAGAAAAAGAAACTTCATTTTTCAAATATAACGAAGACTTGTTACAAATTCTTTAAATTTTTAGTTAAAAATAGATTCATCATAAAATAATACAATCTATTTAGTAGTTATTATTAATTTTGTCGTTTGATTAAAACAAAATAGAACTTGAAAAAAATTCAAATGGTTGACTTACAGAGTCAATATAATACAATAAAAGAAGAGATTAATAACGCCGTTTTACAAGTGATTGAAAATGCGACTTTTATTAATGGCCCCGAAGTCTCTAGTTTTAAAATAAACTTTGAAAAATATTTGAATGTTGCTCATGTAATCCCATGTGCTAATGGAACAGATGCATTACAAATTGCTTTAATGGGTCTTGGTTTACAGCCAGGTGATGAAGTAATTACTCCCTCTTTTACATACATTGCAACAACAGAAGTAATTGCTTTGTTGGGATTAGTTCCAGTTTTTGTAGATGTTGACCCAACTACATTTTGTATTGACCCAACTAAAATTGAAGCTGCAATCACACCAAAGACAAAAGCGATTGTTCCAGTTCATTTATATGGTCAAGCTGCTCCAATGGATGAAATCATGAATATTGCAAAAAGACATAAACTTTTTGTTGTTGAAGACAATGCGCAAGCAATTGGTTGCGACTTTTATCACAAAGATGGTCGTGTATCGAAAACAGGTACTATAGGCGATATTGGTTGCACATCATTTTTTCCTTCAAAAAATTTAGGATGCTATGGTGACGGAGGTGCAATGTATACGAATAATTCAGATTTAGCAGCAAACCTTAAGAAAATCGCGAATCATGGACAGGTAGTTAAATACCATCATGAGGTTGTAGGATGTAATTCTAGATTAGACACGATTCAAGCTGCAATTTTAAATATTAAATTACCACTTTTAGATAGTTATTGTAACGCCAGAAGAAAAGTTGCCGATTATTATGACGAAGCATTTAAAAATATTCCTCAATTAATTACACCTATCCGTTCTGATCGTTCTTCGCATGTATTTCATCAATACACATTGAAGTTAGAAGGTGGAGTCGATCGAGATAAATTGATTGAGTTTTTGAATGATCAAGGGGTACCTTCGATGGTTTACTACCCTATTCCAGCACACAAACAAAAAATGTTTGCGGCTTTTGGTTTAGAAGATCAAGATTTACCGATTACAAACGAATT
This sequence comes from Chryseobacterium gleum, assembly GCA_945877005.1. Lineage (GTDB taxonomy): Bacteria > Bacteroidota > Bacteroidia > Flavobacteriales_D > Crocinitomicaceae > CANHVK01. The sequence goes on along the minus strand of CAMCQL010000012.1, from coordinate 10,727 downwards.
AACAACGAAAGTTATTTCCTTGCCAATTCATACAGAAATGGATGAGGAACAATTAGAATACATATGCGCACAAATAAAAACTTTTTTTAACAACTAAAATGAAAAGAATCGCGGTTATTGGTACAGGTTATGTTGGTTTAGTTACAGGAACATGTTTTGCTGAAACGGGAAATCAAGTAATTTGTGTAGACATTAATGAGGAGAAGGTAAATCAATTGCGTAATGGAGTTATTCCAATTTATGAGCCTCATTTAGATGTGTTATTTGAAAGAAATATCAAGTCAAATCGATTAACATTCACTACAAATATTGAAGAAGGAATTAAAGATGCGGAAATTATTTTTCTTGCGCTTCCAACTCCTCCTGGAGAAGATGGTTCTGCTGATTTATCTTACATTTTAGGTGTTGCTGATCAATTGGGTCATTTAATTTCTGATTATAAGGTGATTGTTGATAAAAGTACGGTTCCAGTAGGTACTGCTCAAAAAGTGAAAGAAGCTGTTTCTAAAAATGCAAAAGTAGATTTCGATGTGGTTTCAAACCCTGAATTTTTGCGTGAAGGATTTGCGGTGGATGATTTTATGAAACCTGATAGAGTAGTTATTGGTTCTTCCTCTGATCGTGCAAAAAAAATAATGGATCAATTGTATAAGCCTTTTGTTCGTCAAGGAAATCCTGTTATTTTTATGGATGAAAAATCGGCTGAATTAACGAAGTATGCTGCCAACTCATTTCTTGCAACAAAGATTACTTTCATGAATGAAATCGCTAACTTTTGTGAAAAAGTTGGCGCTGATGTAGATAAAGTTCGAATTGGTATTGGTTCTGATGAACGAATTGGAAAGCGATTTTTATTTCCAGGAATTGGTTACGGTGGTTCTTGTTTTCCTAAAGATGTTCAAGCACTTGTTAAATCAGGAAATGAAAATGATTTTTCATTTGAAATCTTAAAGGCTGTTATGGAAGTTAATGAGTCTCAAAAGACAATTTTAATGCCGAAAGTTTTAAATTTCTTCAGAGGGGATTTAAAGGATAAGAAAATTGCAGTGTGGGGATTGGCTTTTAAACCAGATACGGATGATATTCGTGAAGCTCCAGCATTATACATTATTAATGAATTATTATCACATGGTGCAATTGTTTCTGTTTATGACCCAGAAGCGATGGATAATGTAAAAAGAATACTTGGAGATAAAATTGAATTTACTTCCAATGAGTACGAAACATTGAAAGATGCAGATGCATTGATTATTTGTACTGAGTGGGGAGTGTTTAGAAATCCTGATTTTGAAAAAATGGCTACCTTATTGAAAGATAAAGTTGTTTTTGATGGACGAAATTTATTTGATTTAAATGAGATGAACGAAAAAGGGTTCTACTATGCTTCCATCGGACGTGCTGCAATAAATCCATCTAAATAGTAAATCATGGAAAGAAAAAAAAGAGTTTTAATCACTGGTGCAGCTGGGTTTTTAGGCTCTCACTTATGTGATCGATTTATAAAAGAAGGATACCATGTTATTGGAATGGATAACTTGATAACTGGTCGCTTAAAGAATATTGAACATTTATTTAAATTGGAACAGTTTGAGTTTTACAATCACGATGTTTCCAAGTTTATTCATGTCCCTGGTGAATTAGATTATATTCTTCATTTTGCTTCACCAGCTAGCCCAATTGATTATCTCAAAATCCCGATTCAAACATTAAAAGTGGGTTCTTTAGGCATTCATAATTGCCTAGGATTAGCAAGAGTTAAAAACGCAAGGGTTTTAATTGCTTCCACCTCTGAAGTGTATGGAGATCCAACGGTTCATCCACAAACTGAAGAATATTGGGGGAATGTAAATCCGGTAGGACCAAGAGGTGTATACGATGAGGCAAAACGTTTTCAAGAAGCGATGACGATGGCATACCATACTTATCACGGTGTTGAAACACGCATAATTCGTATTTTTAATACGTATGGACCTAGAATGCGCTTGAACGACGGGAGAGTGCTTCCAGCATTTATTGGACAAGCTTTACGTGGTGAGGACCTAACTATTTTTGGCGATGGCTCACAAACACGTTCTTTTTGCTATGTCGATGATTTAGTGGAAGGGATATATCGTTTATTGTTATCTGATTATGCAGAGCCAGTAAACATTGGAAATCCGGATGAGATTACCATTAAGCAATTTGCGGATGAGATAATTAAGTTGACAAATACGAATCAAAAGGTGGTTTACCACGATCTTCCAGTCAATGATCCTAAACAAAGACAACCAGATATAACACTCGCAAAAAAGTTGTTAAATTGGGAGCCAAAAGTAGCTAGGGCGGAAGGATTAAAATTAACGTATGATTATTTTACTTCTTTATCGCATGAAGAATTGTATCACAAAGAGCACAATGATTTCGAAAAGTATATTTTAAAATAATGGAATATTTCGCACATGAATCTGCCTTTATTGACGAAGGTTGTAAGATAGGTAAAGGAACGAAGATTTGGCATTTTTCTCATATTATGTCTAATTGTACAATGGGTGAAAACTGCAACATCGGTCAAAATGTAGTTATATCTCCAGATGTAATTTTAGGTCAAAATGTAAAGGTTCAAAATAACGTTTCTATTTATACAGGTGTTGTTTGTGAAGATGATGTTTTTTTGGGACCTTCCATGGTTTTTACAAATGTTATGAACCCTAGAAGTGCAGTCAATAGAAGAGGTGAATATTTAAAAACAGTTGTTAAAAAAGGTGCTTCAATTGGTGCGAATGCAACGATTGTCTGTGGACACGATATCGGCGAATTTGCCTTTGTTGGTGCTGGTGCAGTTGTAACAAAGCATGTTCCAGCATATGCCTTGGTTGTTGGCAATCCTGCGCGACAAATGGGTTGGATGAGTGAATACGGACATCGATTAGAATTTAATATAGCAGGTAGTGCTACGTGTCCTGAATCAGGAGAGAAGTACCAACTAGAAAATAATAGTGTAGTTAAAATAATATCAGAATGATTGTATTAGACTCAAAAGTGAAATTTGCAATAGTTGGTGCAGGACACATCGGGAAACGTCATGCAGAAATGATTAGCAGAGATTCTGAGGCTGAATTAGTTGCAATGGTAGATGTTCGATCCAAAGAAGAATGTGGTGCCTTGGATTTTAATGTCCCTTTCTTCAATTCAATCGAAGATTTATTGGCATCAAATCTTGAATTTGATGTCGTAAATGTTTGTACACCAAATGGATTGCATGCCAGTCAGTCTATTAAAGCGTTAGAAGCAAAAAAGCATGTTGTTTGTGAAAAACCAATGGGTTTAAGCAAAGACGAATGTGAAAAAGTGATTTTCAAGTCACTTCAGATGTCACGAAGTGTATTTTGTGTAATGCAAAATAGGTATTCTCCTCCATCTGAATGGATTAAAAAAGTTGTGGAAGAAAGAATATTGGGAGATATCTTTATGGTGCAATTAAATTGCTACTGGAATAGAGATGCACGATATTATAAAAATGGAGGATGGAAAGGTACTAAAGACCTTGATGGAGGTACTTTATTTACTCAATTCTCTCATTTTATTGATATTATGTATTGGCTTTTTGGTGACATAGATAATATCAAAGGGAACTTTGCTGATTTTTCGCATCAAGACTCTACTGAGTTTGAAGATTCTGGAATGGTTTCATTTGACTTTCTTAACGGAGGTATGGGATGTATCAATTATTCTACTGCAGTCGTTGATAAAAATTTAGAAAGTTCCATGACGATTATTGGGAGTAAAGGAAGCGTTAAGATTGGGGGACAATATATGAATGAGGTAGAAGTTTGTAATATTCCAGGATATGAAATGCCTGAGCTTGCTGCTTCTAGTCCAGCAAATGATTACGGTCCTTACAAAGGTTCCGCGGCCAATCATCATTTTTTGATTTCAAATGTAATAGAAACTTTAAAAGGGAGGTCAACAGCTACTACAAATGCTTTGGAAGGTTTGAAAGTTGTTGAAATTATTGAACGAATATATACTGTAAGAAATGAGCAATTCGATTTATCAAAAGTTAATTAAGAAAGAAACTAAACTTGCTGTCATCGGTTTAGGGTATGTTGGATTACCAATTGCACTTGAGTTTGCAAAGAAAATTCAGGTTGTTGGATTCGATATAAATCAACAACGTGTTGATTTAATGAGGAATAAAATTGACCCGAGTAAAGAATTGGAAAGTGCAGCTTTTGATGGGTGTGACATCCACTTTACTGCTGATTTAAACGATTTGAAAGATGTAACATTTTTCATTGTTGCTGTTCCAACTCCTATTGATAGTGCGAATGTTCCGGACTTAAAACCTTTGTTAGGTGCATCAACAACGGTAGGAAAGGTTTTGAAAAAAGGCGATTACGTTGTTTTTGAATCTACAGTTTATCCTGGTTGTACGGAAGAAGATTGTGTGCCTGTTTTAGAGAGAGAATCTGGTTTAAAGTTTAGAGAGGATTTCTTTTTAGGGTATTCTCCAGAAAGAATTAATCCAGGAGATAAACAACATACATTGAGAAATATAATGAAAGTTGTTTCTGGTTGTTGTGATGATTCGTTGGATAATATTGCTAAAACATATGAATTAGTTGTGGATGCAGGTGTTCATAGAGCAGCGACAATTAAAGTGGCAGAAGCAGCTAAAATTATTGAAAATACGCAACGTGATGTAAACATTGCGTTGATAAATGAGCTTTCGATAATTTTCAATAAACTTGGTATAAATACTTTTGATGTTTTAGAAGCAGCTGGTACGAAATGGAATTTCTTGAAATTCCAACCTGGATTAGTTGGTGGTCATTGTATCGGAGTAGATCCATACTATTTAACGCACAAAGCTGCTAAAGCTGGTTACAATTCTAAAGTGATTACGAGCGGACGTTTTGTTAACGACTCTATGGGTGGTTATGTAGCGAAACAAACGGTGAAAAAGATGTTGGCTCAAGGCAAACACATTCAAGACACTCGTGTTTTAGTGATGGGTGCTACGTTCAAAGAAGATGTTGCGGATATTAGAAACACGAAGGTGGTTGACGTTGTGAAAGAGCTTCAATCGTATCAAGTGAAAGTGGATTTAGTTGATCCTCATGCTTCATCTGAAGAAATGATTCACGAATACAATTTTGGGTTACATGCACAACCAGAAGGTAAATATGACGCGGTAATTGTTGCAGTGAACCACAAAGAATATGTAAACTTACCTGAATCTTATTTTAAAGATTTGTTAGTAGATGAAAAAGGTGTTTTTGTGGATATCAAAGGTATTTACAGAAATAAAATAAATGATTTAGAATATTGGAGTTTATAATTTAGATTTGGTATGAATATATTGGTGACTGGCGGAGCTGGATTTATTGGTTCTCATGTGGTAAGGTTATTTGTAAAAAAGTACCCTCAACACACGATTGTAAATTTTGACAAGCTAACTTATGCAGGTAATCTTTCTAATTTGAAGGATGTATCCAATTATTCAAATTATCATTTTTATAAAGGAGATATTTGTTCCAAAAAGGATGTGGAAGACGTTTTACGTAAGTTCGAAATTACTGATGTAATTCATTTGGCTGCTGAATCTCACGTAGATCGTTCTATTGAAGGCCCTATGGAGTTCGCGACCACAAATGTTATTGGCACATTAAATTTATTGAATTGTGCTAAAAATTATTGGAATTCATTGGAAGGTCATACTTTTCATCATGTTTCTACAGATGAGGTATATGGTTCTTTAGGAAATGAAGGATTGTTCACTGAAACAACTGCTTACGATCCAAGAAGTCCTTATTCTGCTTCAAAAGCAGCTTCCGATCATTTTGTAAATGCATTTTTTCATACTTACGGATTTCCAGTAAAAATGTCTAATTGTTCTAACAATTACGGTAGCCATCATTTTCCTGAAAAATTAATTCCTTTGATGATACAAAATATCATCAATATGAAACCATTGCCTGTCTACGGTAAAGGGGAAAATATCAGAGATTGGTTGTGGGTGGAAGATCATGCACGTGCCATTGAAACGATATTTTTGAATGGAACTTACGGTGAATCATACAATGTTGGGGGATTAAACGAGTGGAAAAACATTGACTTGGTTCATTTTTTATGCCAATTGATGGATAAAAAACTGAATCGTACTGAAGGCACTTCTGCTTCATTAATTACGTATGTAAAAGATAGATCTGGCCACGATATGCGTTACGCAATCGATGCAACTAAACTAGAAAATGAATTAGGTTGGAAACCTTCAATCAAATTCGAAGAAGGATTAGAAAAAACGGTAGATTGGTACTTGGAGAACACCGAATGGGTGAAAGAAGTAACAAGTGGTGATTATCAGAAATATTATGAATCAATGTATTCCAATAGATGATTATAGCAAATGGGTTTTCTAACAAACATATTTAAAACAAAAAAAAAGGAGGTGCTGCTACCTCCTTTTGATTTTTCCCTAATAGGGGTAGACATGCACAGCCATTTATTACCCAACATTGACGATGGATCACAATCGATGGATCATACAATAGGAATGATTCTAAAATTTAAGGAGTTGGGTTTTCATAAAATTATTACCACGCCTCATGTGATGCAAGATTGTTATCCGAACACTCCTGAGAGTATTCGTTTAAAGTTAAATGAGGTAAAGGAAGAGTTAAATACGTTAGCAATTTCAATGGAATTTGAAGCATCAGCAGAATACAATGTGGAAGATAGCTTATTTGAGAAACTAGAATCAGGAACTATTTTGCCTTTTGCAACCAATCATTTATTGTTCGAGTATTCTTTTTTCAGCAAGCCTTATCATACCGAAAAATTAGTGTTTGATTTAATCGTAAAGGGCTATAAGCCTATCATTGCTCACTTTGAACGTTACCCTTATTACCACAATCAACCGGATACGATTGCTGCTTACAAAGAAAAAGGAGTAGAAATCCAATTGAATTTATTATCTATCATTGGTCACTATGGACCTGATGTTCAACAACAAGCTTTTTATATGATTGACAATCATTTAGTTGATTATGTAGCAACGGATTGTCACAGAATTGAGCATTTAGAGTTATTGTCAAGATTTGCTTCACATCCTTATTTTCATAAATTGGGTGAACTTGATCTGAAAAACAAGTATTTGTAAATATTATTATTACCTTTAATCCTTTAAATTTTATATTATGATAGGTTTTATCCTTTTTTTAATTCTTCTTCTTTTTGTTTTCCTTTCATTTGTTACCGTAAAACAAGGAACCATTGCTGTGATTACGATGTTCGGAAAATACCGAAGAATTTTACATCCGGGGCTAAATTTTAGAATTCCTTTTTTGGAAGCAATTTTTAGTAGAGTTTCTATACAAAATCGTGCCATTGAGATGGAATTTCAAGCAATTACGCAGGACCAAGCAAATGTTTATTTTAAAGCAATGTTAGTTTATTCTGTGTTAGATGCAAACGAAGTAACGATTAAAAATGTTGCTTTTAAGTTTATGGACGAGAAGAACTTTACCCAGGCGTTAATTCGAACCATTGAAGGTTCAGTAAGAGGTTTTGTAGCGACGAAAAAACAGGCGGAAATTTTGTTGTTAAGAAGAGAAATTGTAGACGATGTCAAAGACAGCTTGGACAATACGCTCGAAACTTGGGGTTTTCATTTAATTGATTTACAGTTAAATGATATTATGTTTGATGCTGAAATCACTGCATCTATGGCAAAAGTGGTTGCTTCTAACAACTTAAAAGCAGCAGCAGAAAATGAAGGTCAAGCATTGTTGATTACCAAAACGAAAGCTGCTGAAGCAGAGGGAAATGCAATTAAGATTGCTGCTACAGCTGAACGTGAAGCAGCACAACTTAAAGGACAAGGATTAGCATTATTCAGAGAAGAGGTTGCTAAAGGTATGACGGAGGCAGCTGAAAAAATGAGAGAGGCGAATTTAGATACTTCGCTAATTTTGTTCAGTATGTGGACTGAATCAATCAAGGAATTTGCTGAAAAGGGCCAAGGAAATGTGATATTTTTAGATGGTTCTACAGAAGGAATGCAAAAATCTATTCAACAAATGATGGCAATGAATTCAATGGCGAATTCTTCAAAATCAAAATAAGATCTCTTTAATTACATTGAATGCCGCGTAAACAAATTTACGTGGCATTTTTTATGTGCAAAAAGCAAAAAAGAAATAAGGATATATGTACGATTTTTCGGGGATAATTTCTTAATATTATGACTTAGAATCTCCATAAAGTTTTTTTATTACGATTGAAGTAGTAAAGTCTTTAGGTGTTTATTTTTAATGTGTTATATCTTTATAATGATAAATCAATCGCTATTTTTATCGTGTACTTCTTGGTCTGATTTTGTGAATGAATTAGAACAATTATCCAAAAAAGAAAAAGGTGATGCGTTTGAATCCTTGACCAAATTATACTTTAAACTTTCTCCTAAATACGAGTTTTATGAGGATGTTTGGTTTTTGGCAGAAACTCCTTCAAATGTATTGGAGGAGCTTGGTTTACCGAATCACGATCTTGGAATTGACCTGATTGCTAAAAATGGCGATGAATACCACGCCATTCAATGTAAATACCACTCAGATAGAAACCAATCGGTCACATTTAAAGAGGTAGCTACTTTCATTTCTCTTTTAGAAAGCAACTCAAAAATAACCCAAGGATACATTTGCTCAAGTGCAGATTTAACTTCAAGAAATTTCCAAAAATTAAATACTAAACCGATCAATTTAATTCTTTCTGATGCTTGGGAGGATTTAGACAATGAGTTTTTTGAGAATATTCATGCTTTTCTTTCAAATAAAACGATTGATTTAGTTCCTTTTAAACCAAGAGAACATCAAGTAAAGGCTTTAAATGAAGCAAAAACTTATTTTGACGTCGAGGGTAATTCGAGGGGTAAGTTAATTTTTCCGTGTGGCGCAGGTAAAAGTTTGACAGGGTTTTGGATGACCCAAGAACTTAATTCACGAGCGACATTGATTGCAGTTCCGAGTTTGTCGCTCGTGAAACAAACACTTGAAGTGTATCTCAGAGAAATTGTTGCAAATCATAAAAAGGTAAAATGGCTTTGTATCTGTTCGGACGAAGGTATTGGACAAAATGAAGATGTTGTTTTTTATACCGAAAACCTGGGCGTTCCTTGCCAAACTGACCCGAGCTATATTGAGAAATGGTTGAGGGAAAATGTGCTCGAAGAAATTATTATTTTCACTACTTATCAAAGTGGTAGATTAATTGCTGAGGTATCTAAAAAACTAAATTTCAAATTTGACATAGGAATTTTTGATGAGGCCCACAAAACGGTTGGTTCTGATAAAAAGTTATTTTCTCATCTTTTATTTGAAGAAAACATCGCTATTCAGAAGCGGATTTTTATGACTGCAACTGAACGATTTTACAAAGGTTCAAAGGACGATATTATTTCTATGGATGATGACAGCATCTATGGAGATACGTTCACAAAAATGAGTTTTAAAGAGGCGATTGAACTTGGGCTACTTTCAGATTATAAAGTGATTACCATCGATGTTCAAAAATCAGAAATTGCAAATTTCATTAAGGAGAACAATCTTGTTCAATTAAACGATAAATGGAGTAAAGAAACTGAAGCAAGGTCATTAGCTTCTATGTTAGCGCTTCGGAAAGCAATGAAACAGTTTCCTATTAAAAATGCTGTTTCGTTCCATTCATCGATTGAAAAAGCTACACGAAACAAAGAGTTACAAAGTTATATCACGGATTCTTTTGATTTTGAGCCGATTGCTACGTTTACAGTTTCTGGTAAACAACCTACCACAAAAAGGAATGCCATTGTCAATGAATTTGCTAAATCAAACAAGGCGTTAATCACCAATGCGAAATGTTTAACGGAAGGGGTTGATGTTCCTAATATTGATTGCATTGTATTTGCAGATCCTCGTAAGAGCAAAGTGGACATCGTTCAAGCGCTTGGGAGGGCATTACGAAAAAAAGAAGGCAAGGAAGGGGGGTATGTAATTTTACCTGTGATTTACGATGATATAACTCACGAAATTGACAATGAAAACTTTGAAGAAATTTTAGCAATTGTTAGAGGTTTGGCGTCCAACGATGAAAGAATTATCGAGTATTTCAAAGATAAATCAGACAAACTCAACCCGACCAGAAAAACAGATAAACAATTTAATTTTGATGTATTTTCTGAATTCATCAACGAAAATGAACTTTCAGAACAGTTGCAGATTAGATTATGGGATAAATTATCACGGTTCAATTGGATGCCGTTTGAAGAAGCGAGGGAATTTGTTAGAGGGTTGGGGTTGAAGAGTCAGAAAGAATGGAGAGAATATTTAATATCAAAAAGTAAACCCTATTATATTACATCTAAACCTGAAAGAGTATATCAAAATGTTGGTTGGATTAGTTTTAAAGATTGGATTGGCACGTTAAAAGATTGGGATGGAAAATGGGAAGATTTCAATATTGCAAGAGATTATGTTAGATCTTTAAAACTACAAAATCAAAATGAATGGAACGAATATTCAAAATCTAATGAAAAACCTTGTAATATTCCAAGTACACCTGAAAGAGCGTACAAAGGTAAAGGATGGATTAGTTTAGGAGATTGGCTGGGGACAAACCGTGAACATAGAAAAGATTTCTTGTCATTTCAAGAAGCAAGAAATATTGTTAGATCTTTTGGTTTAAAAAACCAAAATGATTGGAGAAAATGG
>CAMCQL010000011.1 GCA_945877005.1 Chryseobacterium gleum | reverse complement strand
GTGACGTTTTTCGTGTTTTTTTCAGTAAGTAAAAACTAGAAAACTTTAATCAAAAAAAAAGCGGATGTTTCAATTGAAACACCCGCTCAGGTAAAGTTAAAAAAGGAGTTAATTATTGTGCTGCATCCGCACGTTTTTTAAATTCCAATGCTTTATCTGTATTTTTCAAACTTTTGTGAATTTGAAAAAGAATCGTTAAAACTGTTTTGTCATTTGGTGTTTTAGAAATATATGCCTCTAATGGTACCAAAGCTTTTTTATATACTTCATCACTTTTAGCTAGTAATTTATCATAGGTTGGATCACCAAATTTCAAACGGCTAGCTTCCTCGCGAATACCTGAAGCAACACCCAATAAATGAGCTCCTAATTGGTATTGCGCATCGGCATAATCAGGATCTAATTGAATCGCTTTATTCAATGCTTCCTCCGCTTTGTCGTTTTGTTTTAAATCCATATAAATAGTACCAATCACATAGTACAATTGTTTGTTCGTAGGATCAGCTGCTAGTGCTTCTACCAAACTAGACTCTGCACCTTTTGTATCACCGGATTCTATGGAAATATTTACCAATTCAAGCAATAACCCTCTGTCGTTCGGGAAAGCTTTACGGCCTTTGATGATCAATTCTTTGGTTTCGTTGAATTTTTTTTCTTTACGCAAGGCTTGAGAAGCCAGCAAATGTGTAGTTGGTGCTTTGTATCCTAAGTCTGCACATTTTGAAAAACGATCTGCAGCGATAGCGGAAAGATTTCCTTGGTTGGCAGCTACCCCAGAAAAGTACAATGCAGCTGTATCAATTTGACCTACAACATTAAGTAATTCTACTGAATTATAGTAATTGTCAGATGCTTCTGCATACATAGAATCGTTGTACATTTTATAAGAAGCATTGTCAAAATTTCTTTTATACGTAAAGATCGACTCTTGAATATCTCCTTGAAATTTATTGTCAGAATTAAGTGATTTTTTGTAAGCATCTATAGCTGTCTTAAAATCATTTTTGGAACGAGTAAATGAGTGTAATCCCATGTAGATTTCACCTTTGTAAAAATTTGTCTTCGAATTTTCTTTTGTATCAGGATGTTCTGCTGCTGCGTCTACTGCTGTCTTTGCACGATCTAGTGCAGATTTAGCATCTTCCATGTTGCCTGTTGCGGCTGCTTTCGCGTATTTTTTGAAATCCATGGCAGCTTGGGTTTCATTCATTTTTTGTGAAAAGGAGAACCCGGTCATAAATAAACTTCCTACAAGGAGTGTTTGAAAATAGTGGTTTTTTTTCATTGTGTTTAGTTTTAATTTAAAAAGGCTATGAACGTATTGTTACGTTGCATAGCCTTTCATTGTTAGTTATTCGTATTCATTTATTCTTCTGAAGTTGTGTCCTCTTCGTCTTCAAGCGTATCCTCAACAATATCGTCCAAAGTATCTAATGGAGCATTTGGATCAATTAGAGCAATTGCTTCTTCGTCTAATTCATCTTCGTCTTCACTTCTTGGTACACGAGCGACAGCAGCGATTGCAGATGTTCCTTTCAAGTTAATTAATCGAACACCTTGTGCAGCTCTACCCATAACTCGTAGTGAATCGATATGCATACGGATTGCAACACCCGAACGTGTAATAATCATTAAGTCATCTTCGTCGGTAACTGTTTTAATTGAAGTCAAAGGACCTGTTTTATCAGTAACGTTGATTGTTTTTACCCCTTTACCTCCACGGTTCGTAATTCTGTAAACAGGTTCACCGTCTTCAGGATCATTTAAGAACGAACGTTTACCGTATCCTTTTTCAGAAACTACCAATACCGTTGAAGTATTGTCTTTTACGCAAACCATACCAACAACTGCATCTGACTCGTCTAATAAAGTAACACCTCTTACTCCGGATGCATTTCTACCCATTGGACGAACTTTTTCTTCGTTGAATCGAATAGCGCGACCATTTCTAGTTGCTAAAACGATTTCATTGGTTCCATCAGTCAATTTAGCTTCTAATAATTCATCATTTTCACGAATTGTAATCGCATTGATACCATTCGTACGTGGTCTTGAATACGCTTCTAAAGAAGTCTTTTTAATGATTCCTTCTTTCGTACACATGATTATAAAGTTGTTTTCAACATATTCTTTATCGGTCAAATCTTGAACCTTAACATATGCTTTTACTTTATCGTCTTGCTCGATATTCAATAAATTTTGTATGGCACGACCTTTCGATGTTTTGTTACCTTCTGGAATCTCGTAGACACGCATCCAAAAACATCTTCCTTTTTCTGTAAAAATTAATAAGTAGTTGTGATTAGTCGCAACAAATAAGTGCTCTAAAAAGTCTTTATCTCTAGTGGTAGAACCTTTCGATCCCATTCCACCTCTATTTTGAACTTTATATTCGTTCAAACTGGTTCGTTTGATGTAACCTGCATGAGAGATGGTAATTACAACTTCTTCGTCAGGAATAAGGTCTTCCATTCGCATTTCACTCGCCGAATATTCGATGCGAGATTTACGAGTGTCCCCATATTTATCTTTGATGTATTGAAGTTCATCTTTGATGATTTGCATTCTTCGTTCCTCATTGGATAAGATTTCCTTTAAATCTGTAATGAGTAACATTAAATCAGTGTATTCAGCACGTAATTTATCTTGCTCTAGTCCCGTTAATTGTCTCAAACGCATTTCAACAATGGCACGCGATTGAATTTCACTTAAGTTAAAGCGCGCGATTAAGTTTTCTCTTGCTTCTTCTGGGCTATTAGAAGCACGAATTATTTTAATTACTTCATCGATGTTGTCAGAAGCAATGATTAATCCTTCTAAGATATGAGCACGTTCTTCAGCTTTACGTAAATCAAATTTCGTCCGGCGAATAACTACCTCGTGTCTGAATTCAATGAAGTTTGAAATTAAGTCTTTTATATTCACCATTTCAGGACGACCATTCACCAAGCAAATGTTATTTACTGAAAAGGAAGTTTGTAATGCTGTAAATTTGTAAAGTTTGTTCAGTACTACATTTGAAATGGCATCGCGTTTCAATTCAAACACAATACGCATTCCGTTTCTATCTGATTCATCGCGAATGTCTGAAATACCCTCAAGTTTTTTGTCGTTTACTAAATCAGCCGCTTTTTTGATTAATTCAGCTTTATTAACTTGGTAAGGGATTTCAGTGACAATGATTTGTTCTCTTCCTCCAACTTCTTCAATTTCAGCTTTCGCACGAATAACAATACGACCTCTTCCAGTCGTTAAGGCTTCACGTACACCTTCGTAGCCATAAATGATTCCTCCAGTTGGGAAATCAGGCGCTTTAATGTGATCTAATAATTCTTCAACTTCGATGTCTTTATTATCGACATATGCAATACAACCATCAACAACTTCGCTTAAATTATGTGGAGCCATGTTAGTAGCCATACCTACCGCAATCCCAGAAGCACCGTTCACTAATAGGTTCGGTATTTTTGTAGGTAAAACAGAAGGTTCAACTAAACTATCGTCAAAATTAGGCTTGAAATCGACTGTTTCTTTTTCAAGATCTTCAAGCATTTCTTCAGCAATTTTGCGAAGACGCGCTTCTGTGTAACGCATTGCTGCAGGGCTGTCGCCATCTACAGACCCAAAGTTACCTTGTCCATCAACAAGAGGATAACGAAGTGACCAAGGCTGCGCCATACGAACCATTGTGTCGTATACAGAACTGTCGCCATGAGGGTGGTACTTACCTAAAACTTCTCCAACGATTCTTGCAGACTTTTTGTGAGGTCGATTTGAAAAGACACCTAAATCTTGCATTCCATAAAGTACGCGACGATGTACTGGTTTAAATCCGTCTCGAATATCAGGTAAGGCGCGCGAAACGATTACAGACATTGAATAATCAATGTAAGCAGATTTCATTTCGTTCTCAATATTAATCTGGATTATTTTTTCTCCATCAGCCATATTTATTGCTTAATTTAAAGGGTTTTACTTAGAAAAAAGTAGTTTAAAACAAAGGTTCGAATATATGAAATATATTAATAGGTAAGATTGTACTCCGTATTGAATTACTAACAAAAACCTGTGGAAAATTGACGTTTTTTTGAAGTTATTAACAATTTAATAGTTTTATTTTTGTTGTTGCTTAATTATTTGTTTATTTAGCGCAAACTTTTAGATATGGAAGCGAAATTTTCTCCGAGGGTCAAAGATGTGATTAGTTACAGTAGGGAAGAAGCGCTTCGTTTGGGTTGTTCATGCATTGCAGTTGAGCATATTTTGTTAGGGATGATTCGAGAAGGTGAAGGAACAGCAATTAAGTTGTTATCGTCTTTTAACTTAGATATTTCTAAAATAAGAACTGAAATTGAGGTGGGAGTAAAAAAAAATGTTGCAACGAATGTTCCTGTAGCTGCAAATATTCCTTTGGTAAAGCAAGCGGAAAGAGTCTTGAAAATGTCTTTCTTGGAGGCTAAATTATTTAAAAGTCCAAGTATCGGTACACAACACTTATTGCTTTCAATTTTAAAGGAAGAAAGTTGTGTGACTACAGCAGTACTAAACAAATATGGCATTATATACGAAAATATTAAAGAAGAATTAGACACGATGATGAAAAACGAAACATTACCCAAAGCTGAATTTCCTGGCGCATCCGATGAGGATTCTGAAAATTTCGGGGCAGCACAACGTAAATCTGCAGATCCTAAGTCAAAAACACCGGTTTTAGATAACTTTGGTCGAGATTTAACTAAAATGGCTGAAGTGGGTCGATTAGATCCAATTGTTGGTCGTGAAAAAGAAATCGAGCGCGTAAGTCAAATTCTTTCAAGGAGAAAGAAGAATAATCCAATTTTAATTGGTGAGCCTGGTGTAGGTAAAAGTGCTATTGCTGAAGGTCTTGCTTTGAGAATAGTTCAAAGAAAAGTTTCGCGTATTTTATTCAATAAACGCATTATTTCGTTAGACCTTGCTTCTTTGGTTGCTGGAACAAAATACCGTGGACAGTTTGAAGAGCGAATGAAGGCAGTGATGGCTGAGATTGAAAAAAATCCTGACATTATTTTATTCATAGATGAGATTCATACAATCATTGGTGCTGGTGGTGCGAGTGGTTCTTTAGATGCTTCAAACATGTTTAAACCAGCGTTAGCTAGAGGTGAGATGCAGGTGATTGGTGCTACAACTTTGGATGAATATCGTCAATACATTGAGAAAGACGGTGCCTTAGAACGACGTTTTCAAAAGGTAATCATTGATCCTACAACGGTTGAAGAAACAGTTCAAATATTGAATAACATCAAAGAAAAGTACGAAGAACACCACATGGTAAACTATACACCTGAAGCGATTTCAGCTTGTGTAAAGTTAACAGACAGGTATATTAGTGACCGTCATTTGCCAGATAAGGCAATTGATGCGTTGGACGAAGTGGGTTCTAGAGTGCATATTACAAATATCAATGTACCGCAAGAAATTATAGAGATTGAAGGTCAGATAGAATTATTGAAAGATAAGAAAACTGAAGTGATTAAATCTCAACAATATGAAGAAGCGGCAAAATTAAGAGATGATGAACGTAAGTTGCAAGATCAATTAGAACTTGCAAAAAAGAAGTGGGAAGATGAAAGTAAAATTCATCGTGTCCAAGTTACAGAAGAGCATGTTGCTGAGGTTGTTTCTATGATGTGTGGTGTTCCTGTTACAAGAATCGCTCAAAAAGAAAGTGGTCGTTTGGTTCACATGGCAGATGAATTGAAAGGGAAAGTGATCGGGCAAGATGAAGCGGTTCAAAAAATTGTTAAAGCCATTCAACGAAATAGAGCAGGGTTAAAAGATCCAAATAAACCAATTGGTTCGTTCTTCTTTTTAGGACCAACAGGAGTTGGTAAAACGCAATTAGCTAAAGTTCTATCTAAATATTTGTTCGATTCTGAAGATTCTTTGATTCGTATTGATATGTCTGAATACATGGAGAAATTTTCAATTTCAAGATTGGTTGGAGCGCCTCCTGGATATGTTGGTTACGAAGAAGGAGGTCAATTGACGGAGAAAGTAAGAAGAAAGCCTTATTCTATTATTTTATTAGATGAAATTGAAAAAGCCCATCCCGATGTTTTTAATTTGTTATTACAAGTATTGGATGACGGTCATATGACCGATGGATTGGGTCGTAAAATTGATTTCAAGAATACTATTTTAATCATGACTTCTAACATTGGTGCGCGTCAGTTGGCGGATTTTGGTACTGGTGTAGGTTTTGGTACAAAAGCACAATCTGACCAAAAAGAAGACAATTCGAAAGTTGTGATTCAGAATGCACTAAGAAAAGCGTTTTCTCCTGAATTTTTAAATCGTATCGATGATATGATTATGTTTAAATCGTTATCGCGTGAAGACATTCATAAAATTATTGATCTTGAATTGGATAAATTGTACGGACGTATCAATAATTTAGGATATAAGATTGAATTGACGGATAAAGCAAAAGATTTTATTTGTGATAAAGGATACGATGAGAAATTTGGAGCACGCCCGTTAAAACGAGCAATTCAAAAATACATCGAAGATCCTCTCGCAGAAGAGATTATCAGATCAAATTTGAAAGAAGGAGATTTAATTTCAATCGATTTAGAAGAAGGCCAGTCGGAGTTAACTGTTAAAATAACTTCCAATGATGCACCTAAAACAAAGTCTAAATCGAAAGAATAGTCAATTGAATTCATTTGATCGGAATTGAAATTTATAAAAAAAAGCTGGTAATTTTCGCCAGCTTTTTTGTTTGTAGAAAATTGAATTTCAAAACAGCACTTCTTTAACATAGTAATGTGTATACTTCATGCTGTAATTAGGCTTACTTGAAAATAAATCCTTTTATCTTCGTAAGATATTTTGAATTATGACTTTAGAAAACGAATTTATTGCCCCTGATAAAAAGGTTTTATCTGATGAACCAGAGAAAAAACCGAAGAAAAAAAATAAAACACAGGAAAGTGAAAAAGCTTCTTGGATGGAGAAATTTTCATTTAGATGGAACACAAAAAAGTTTACTACTATTCTTGGTATGTTTGTTTTGTTCTTCTCATTTTATACATTTCTATCTTGTATTTCTTATTTATTTACTTGGCAAGAAGATCAAAGTAGAGTTCTCGGTAAAAGTTTTTGGGAATTTATGTTTGAATCGAATGTGGTTGAGGTGGCCAATTGGATAGGTAAAATTGGGGCATGGATTTCACATCTTTTAATTTTTCGTTGGTTTGGTTTAGCTGCCTTTGCAATCCCATTCATTTTACTCATTTTAGGTGTGAAATTATTAGCGAATTTTGTGTTATTGCCGATACAACGAACCACAATTGTAGCATTGGTTTGGATGGTTTGGGGATCCATGTTTCTGGGCTATTTTTCTACTATTATAAATTTTTTAGGAGGGTCATTTGGTTTTTATATCAATCATTGGTTGATGCACATGTTGGGAAGTTTTGGTGCATTTTTGATATTAATGGTGGCTCTATATACTGTTATTGTAAGTTTACACAATCCTAATTTCGGAATCTTGTGGGAGCAATTGCAGCAACGTTTTGCAAGTACTGATGATGAGGCTGAATTGGATTCTTTGAATTCTACTGAAGAATTTGGTGAAGTCAATGAGCTGAGAATTCAACGTACAGTTGTTCCAGATCAGAGCATTTTTCAGGAGAAAAAAACAGTAAATGAAGCGGTAATTTCGGAATACATTCCAAAAACTGTTCCAAAAGAAGTGGTACAAGAAGACTTGGATGTAACTCCTTTTATTCAAGAAATAGAAGAAGACGAACTTCGTTCAATAGGAGGGGAACTGGAATTTGAAACGACTCCAGGTAAAGCTATTTCAATACCGGACTTTTCGTTAGAGACTGAATATGTTATGGGGCAACCGGAAGTTACAGAGGTGCCTAATCAAGAATTTGAAAATGAAACAGAAGAAGAGTTTTTAGTTGAAATCCCAGAAAAAGATGAGGAATTAACCGATAATGAGACGGATAGATTGCGACAAGAGTATGGGGATTACGACCCTACGCTTGATTTACCTGGGTATTTACTTCCTTCAATTGATTTGTTAAGAGATTGGGGTGGGGGGAATGAAGTTAGCGTGAGCAAACAAGAGTTAGAAGACAATAAAAATAAAATTGTTGAAACACTCATGCATTATAAAATCGAAATTGCAAAGATTAAAGCAACGGTTGGTCCTACAGTGACTTTATATGAGATTGTACCAGCTCCTGGAGTGCGTATTTCGAAAATAAAAAACTTAGAAGACGATATTGCATTAAGTCTTTCAGCATTAGGGATTCGGATAATTGCTCCGATTCCTGGTAAAGGAACTATCGGAATTGAAGTACCAAACAGCAATCCTCAAATGGTTTCAATGCGTTCTTTGATAGCCTCAGAAAAGTTCCAAAATTCTGATTACGAGCTACCAGTTGTACTTGGTAAAACAATTACGAATGAGACGTATACTTTTGATTTAACAAAAATGCCCCACCTGTTAGTTGCAGGTTCCACTGGGCAAGGGAAGTCTGTTGGATTGAATGCAATTTTAGTGTCTATTTTATACAAAAAACACCCTGCGCAAGTGAAATTTGTGTTGGTGGATCCTAAAAAAGTTGAGCTTACTTTGTACAATCGCATAGAAAGACATTTCCTTGCGAAACTTCCAGGAGAAGAAGATGCCATTATTACAGATACTTCTAAAGTAGTAAATACGTTGAACTCATTGTGTATTGAAATGGATGATCGATACGGTTTGTTGAAAGATGCACAGGTTCGAACAATCAAAGAATACAATGCTAAATTTATCGCACGACGCCTAAATCCCGAAAAAGGACATCGATATTTACCTTACATTGTTGTTTTAATTGATGAGTTTGCAGATTTAATTATGACAGCGGGGAAAGAGGTTGAGCATCCAATTGCACGTATTGCACAGTTAGCAAGGGCAATTGGGATCCATCTTATTGTAGCCACTCAGCGTCCATCAGTGAATGTAATTACAGGGATGATTAAGGCAAATTTCCCTGCAAGAATTGCGTTTAGGGTATTGTCTAAAATCGACTCTCGTACAATTTTGGATACATCTGGTGCTGACCAGTTAATTGGTAGAGGAGATATGTTGATTTCAACGGGGTCAGATACGATTCGTCTTCAATGTGGTTTTGTAGATACTCCCGAAGTTGAAGCTATTTGTGCGTTTATTGGAAATCAACGTGCTTATCCAGACGCGTTGTTATTACCCGAATACACCGGAGAAGGCGGAAATGATGATGGAGGGATTGAAGTAGGTGATGTAGATCCAATGTTTGCTGATGCAGCGAGGATTGTTGTGATGCACCAACAAGGTTCAGCGAGTTTGTTACAACGTAAGCTTAAATTAGGATACAATAGAGCGGGTAGAATCGTAGATCAACTGGAATCGTTTAATATCATTGGTACGTTTCAGGGAAGTAAAGCGAGAGAAGTTTTATTTTCTGATGATCAATCATTGGAAGAATACTTGCGAGCAAAAGGGTTGATGTAGTTGCATTTTTTGACTTTTTCGATCACATACAATCATTCTGTTTATTTTTTGAATAAAAAACTTCAGTAATCAAGGTCTATTTACTCTTAGTTGACTCTATCGTTATTTTAGAGATTTTAAAATTCAGTTTCACACTATTAGTTTGTATCTCAAGCGAACGGGATTCAATGTTATTAAAACGGAACTGTTTTTAAAATAAATTTCATTTTTATTGATTGTAACAGAGAAAGATTTTGTAAATTGCGGTATAAGTTCATTTAATTTAGTGAAATGGTTAAAATTGATCTAAAAGGTGCATTGCGTACTTTTTTCGGGTTTGATAGCTTCAAAGGGAAGCAAGAAGAAATTATTACGAATATTTTAGACGGAAAAAACACATTTGTTATTATGCCTACAGGTGGAGGTAAATCATTGTGTTACCAATTACCTGCCCTATTATCAAATGGTACAGCTATTATTGTTTCTCCATTAATAGCATTGATGAAAAATCAAGTGGATGCAATACGTACGATTAGTAACGAAGAAAATATTGCACACGTTTTGAACTCCTCTCTGAATAAAACTGAAATTACAAAAGTTAAAAGTGATATTCAGTCGGGAATTACAAAGTTGTTGTATGTCGCGCCTGAATCTTTAACCAAACAAGAATACATTGATTTTTTAACAACAGTTGATGTTTCTTTTTTCGCAATAGATGAAGCGCATTGTATTTCGGAATGGGGGCATGATTTTAGACCAGAATACCGAAGATTGAGAGATATTTTCGAGAAAATTTCTAATGTTCCTATCATTGCTTTAACTGCTACTGCAACACCTAAAGTACAAATTGATATTCAAAAGAATTTGAATATGTTGGATGCAACAGTTTTTAAATCGTCGTTCAACAGAGGAAATTTGTATTATGAAATTAGACCTAAAAATGATGTTGAAAAAGACATCATTAGATACATTCGTTCGAAAGAAGGGAAGGCAGGAATAATTTATTGTTTGAGTAGAAAAAAAGTTGAAGAGCTATCTGAACTACTCCAGTTAAATGGAATTAATGCGTTGCCATACCATGCAGGATTAGACGCTGTAACTCGAGGTAAACATCAAGATATGTTTTTGATGGATGAGATTACTGTGATTGTTGCTACAATTGCTTTTGGAATGGGAATTGACAAACCTGATGTCCGATTTGTGATTCATCATGACATTCCTAAATCACTGGAGAGTTATTATCAGGAAACAGGTCGCGCAGGTAGAGATGGAGGAGAAGGAGAATGTGTCGTTTTTTATAGCTACAAAGACATTGAAAAATTAGAAAAGTTCTTGCATGGTAAACCAATTTCAGAACAAGAGATTGGAAGGCAATTGTTGCATGAAATTGTTTCTTATACCGAAACTTCTGTTTGTAGAAGAAAATATATTTTACATTATTTTGGAGAGCATTTTGATGAGCACAATTGTTCAAAGATGTGTGATAATTGTAAACATCCTAGAGAACGTTCCGAAGGTAAAGCGTATGTTCATTTGTTGTTACAATCAGTAAAAGCGTTAGAGGAGATGCAAAAAGCCAAGCATTTATGTGCTTTTGTTGCAGGTAATTTAACTTCTGAAATAAAAAGTTATAGACACGATGCAAACCCATTATTTGGGAAAGGATCTGAAAAAGACGAACATTTTTGGAATGCTGTTATACGACAATCAATTGTAGGCGGATTGTTATCTAAAGACATTGAATCATTTGGGAATTTAAAATTGACTATTGAAGGAAAAAATTTCTTAGAAAACCCTACATCGTTTATTTTAATTAAAGAACGCGTATTTACAGGTGAAGAAGAAAATGAAGATATTACACTTGCAGGGAAGGGAGGAGCGTTTGACGAGGTGATGTTTGATATGCTTATGGATTTGAGAAAATCAATTTCAAAGCAAATGAAAATTCCGCCGTTTGTTATCTTTCAAGAACCTTCACTCAAAGATATGTGTTTTCAATATCCGATTACTATAGAGGAGTTGACACATATTCAGGGAGTTGGGACAGGTAAAGCGGCTAGATATGGTGCGCCTTTTGTGGATTTGATTGCAAATTACGTGGAGGAAAATGACATTGAAAGACCTCAAGATTTGGTGGTAAAGTCATTGGTAAACAAATCAGGTCTTAAAGTGCAATTAATTCAAAACATTGATAGAAAACTTCCTTTAGAAGATATAGGCAAGGCTCAGGGAAAATCTTTTGAAGAAATTATTGAAGAGATTGAGGCGATTGTATCTTCTGGCACAAGGGTTAATATCAATTATTATATAGATGATATTTTAGATTCTGACAATCAAGAGGAAATTTTTGATTACTTCAACGATGCAGATACAGACGATTTAGCAACTGCCTATAGAGAATTTGAGGGCGATTATTCGGAGGAGGAACTTCGTTTAATGCGTATTAAGTTTATGAGTGAAATGGCGAATTAATTGATTGGGAATGCGTTTATCTTTTTTTGTTGCAATTCTTTTTTGTGCTTTAGCGAACAATTATGGTTTCTCACAGTCCATTTTACCATGTGAAGTTCCTTCTGATATTTACACTTGTTTAAGTACTGCTGAAATAGCGACCCAGTCCAATAAAAACGGGAAATGGTTGGTGCTTTCTGGTCAAGGAGCATTGGAGTCTTCTACTATGCCTTCCACAAAAGTGATTAATTTATCAAAAGGAGTAAATAAAATTGTATGGACTGATTCAGACAATAAATGTTCTGATACATTATTCATAACACTTCCATTAGAGGATCCAAAAGTTGGGTTTACTTTTTTATCTTTAATTGGAGATGGAATTCAAAAAGACAATGAGCTTTTACTTTGTGCAGGATCTTCTTGGCGTGCAATAACAACGGGGAATGTTTTTCCAAAGAAAGACGGTAATAGTGTTAGCGCAATAGGATATGCAATGTACAATTGCCAACCTCCACAAAATCCAGCTATAAATAAAGATGATTGTGCCATTAAAGGACCTTTAATTGTTTCGAATTCTTCTTCAATTCTTGATTCGTCTGTATTGAATAATTTAACTCAAAACCAAACTTTTTGGTATATACCTGTAATGTTTGATAATTTAACGAAAGATGGTAGACCAATTATTAATCCCCTATGTCAATTTACTGGTAAACCATTTAAAGTAACCTACTTTAATCAAATTACGACAAGCAAAACCGAGTATTGTTCAGATGGAACTACTGAAGTTCGAATTTATGGAGGGCATGCCGAATTTTTCGGTACAAAATATGCCTTAAAAAACATCTTTCCAAAAAAAGCGAAACTACCCAAAGATTCCGTAGCAAGTGGAGAAATAATTTCAATTTCAGGGTTACCTGTAGGTTATCCTTATTCTTTTGATATTGTCGATAATAATGGATGTGTTAAAACTTTTTCTAGTGTTTTCCCTCCTTGTCCTGCTTGCGATACTAAGGTAGGTTATAAGCCAACGTACTGCCAGTCAGATTCAATTGTAGCACCTAATCTTACCAATGGAAGTGGAATAGGAAATTTGACGGTATTTCCAACCGAAGGTTTGGACATCGATTTATTTACAGGGGTATTTAATGTGAAAAATTCAAAATTAGGAGAATATGTGCTAACGAATAGGGCGTCGCCGGGCTGTGTTAAAGATTCAACAATTATAAAATTTGAAATTCAAGCAATTACTCCTTTGCCTGAGGGAAGTTCTATTGATACAATTTGTATCTCATCTCCTAAATTAGCAGATTTAAAAAGTGTATATGGTCAAAATCTAAAATGGTACGATAGAACTGGAGCAATATTAAATCCAGAAATTACATCAGCAGTTGACCGTTCAACTTATTTTTGTACCCAAACCGTAAAAGGTTGTGAAAGTGGCAAGTTACAGATCAAAGTTTTTACTCCTCAAATAGCACCACCGGTTGTGTTAAAGAGCAATTTCTTTGTTTGTAAAAATCAATCTCCAAAAGTAGGGGATTTACTACCTAATGGAATTACGATTAAATGGTACAATCAAAAAATAGGCGGGACACCATTAGATAGATCAATCCCTATTGATACTTCTCTTTCTTATTATGCATCTCAAGTCATAGGTTGCGAGAGTAAGGATCGCTCTTTATTAAATGTAAAAATGGATGATCCAAAATTAACAATGGATACTAAAGATACTTTGAGGTATTGCTATAGTGAAGGTTTGTCAGTTGATACATTGTTTCCTTTCGGAGAAAAAGTTGTTTGGTTTGATAAGCCAACAAGCACTCGTTATTTGTTCGCTAGTGAGAAGATTGAGTCCGGCACTTATTATGTTGCCGAAAAAAATCTTTTAACCAAATGTGTAAGTGACAGAAAAAAAGTACGTGTATTTATTGATCAAATAGAGGTGGTACCAAAATTAATTGCGCCAAAATGTGAGCAATCCGATGGTCGCGTGGAGTTAGTCGTTCAGAATGGATTGACACCCTTTCAATTCTCCTGGTCGAATGGTACAAGTAAAAAAGATTTAGTGGCTGTTCAAGAAGGCATGTATTCAGTTGCTATTACAGATGCAAGGGGATGTAAATTTTTTGATCAGTACGAATTAAAATGTAATGAATATCAACCAAGTCAGTTAGTTACTCCTGATGGGAATGGTGCAAATGATAGGTGGTTTTTAGGGTATGGTGAGAAATATCCAGATGTTAAGGTGTCGATTTACAATCGATTTGGAAGATCTGTGTTTGAAAGTGGACGTCCTTATAAAGACGACTGGGGTGGACAGGTTTCGCAGGGCAGTTCTGATTTGTTGCCAATTGGAACCTATTATTATGTAATCGACAAAGGAAATGGTGACCCTTTAGAAAAAGGATTTTTAGAATTATTCTATTAGAAATTAGGTTGAGAAAGTGTTCATAAATTAATTTGAATTTAATTGAAAACTCGTTCCAAATCATTTAATTTTGTCGTTCAATTTTAAGTTATGTTATCGCTCGATCCAAAAGAACTACCAATTCCTAAATTACATCAATTGCTTTTAGGTGCGATAGGCCCTCGTCCTATTGCATTTGCTTCAACCATTGATGAGAATGGAAATCATAATTTGTCACCATTCAGTTTTTTTAATGTGTTTAGTGCAAATCCTCCAATTTTAATTTTTTCTCCTGCTCGAAGTGGAAGAACTAATGAAACAAAGGATACGTACAAAAACGTTAAAAAGGTTCCTGAAGTTGTTATTAATATTGTTACTTACGACATCGTTCAACAAATGAGTCTAAGCAGCTCACCTTATGCACCAGAAGTAGATGAGTTTGTAAAAGCTGGATTTACTTCTTTGGAGTCAGATTTGGTTCGTCCAAGAAGAGTTGCTGAATCTCCAGTACAATTTGAGTGTAAAGTGAACCAAGTAATAGAATTAGGAGCTGAAGGTGGTGCAGGGAATTTGATAATTTGTGAAGTAGTTAAAATGCACATCAATGAAAATGTTCTTGATGCAAATGGTTTGATCGACCAACATAAAATTAATTTAGTAGCAAGAATGGGTGGCAATTGGTATTGTCATGCGAATGAAGCATCCATGTTTGAAGTGGCGAAACCTTTAACGACAGTAGGGATTGGATTCGATAATTTGCCTAGCGACATTCTTATTTCCTCGGTTTTAACAAAAAATGATTTAGGTTTGCTCGCAGGTATTGAAAAACTTCCAAATGAAACCGATGTTAACGAGTACAAATTAGTAGAATTAAATAATTATTTTGTATCTTTAGATAACGAACCAATTCAATTAGAATTGGCTTTACATAAACACGCTCAAGGGCTTTTGACCGAAGGGAAATTGGAAGAAGCTTGGATGACGTTGCTCGCTTTTAATAATAATTAAGTAAAATAAAAAAAAATAAATTATGTTTAAATTATCAGGTTCTGTTAAAGTAGTAAATCCTACAGTACAAGTAAATGAAAGATTTTCAAAAAGAGAGTTTGTATTGACTGATACTTCAAGTATGTATCCTCAAGACATACAGTTTCAATTAACACAAGACAAATGCAGTTTGTTGGACGGTGTTAATGTAAATGATACAATTGAAGTTTCTTTTAATATTAGAGGTCGTGAGTGGATC
This sequence comes from Chryseobacterium gleum, assembly GCA_945877005.1. Lineage (GTDB taxonomy): Bacteria > Bacteroidota > Bacteroidia > Flavobacteriales_D > Crocinitomicaceae > CANHVK01. The sequence continues at coordinate 4,011 of CAMCQL010000011.1, read as the reverse complement.
AATCCACAAGGTGAAGCAAAATATTTTAATTCGTTAGAGGCTTGGAGAATTGATCGTTTGACAGCAAATGCTCCGATGAATCAAGCAGCTTCTTCTTTTTCAACGAATGCTCCAGTTACTGGGACTACACCAGAGTTAACAACGACTGTTGCTGATGACGATTTACCATTTTAATCATTTATAATTTTATTGGATGAGTCACCAGAAATGGTGACTTTTTTATTTACCCAAAGGTCGATTTTTCCAATCAACTTTTTTGAATTGCATTATTAAACTAATGTAGAGGAAGTAAAACGGATGAAGTATTGAAAATAACGGTAAGAATGGAGTGATTTTCTTTCGTTGAATAACAAATAAAAACGGTATTAAAAAGAGTCCGTCAAGTGCGATTTTCAAGAAGATACAGAGTAGAAACTTATCTGTAAATAAAAAAGAAAAGTACAGCAGTTCTATACCCATTCCTACGTAAGTAACAATTCGTAAATGAGTGTCTTTGAGTTGTGGTGTCTTTTGTGCCCAGCGTATGCGTTGATGAATAAATTCGCTGAAGGTTTTTGGAGTGGAGGTTTTAGCAATAAGTTCTGAAGTTGTTGAAATTCTACAATCATAATTTTGGAGCTTAAAATCATGGAGTAAAAACATGTCGTCACCACTTGCAATTGTTGGGGGGTACTTATATGAAGCTGTTGAGTAATACTTCTCTTTTTCAAACAATAAGTTGGCGCCATTGGCAATAAAGGGTTGCATTATGCTAGTCAATCCTTTGTTTAAAGCGTTGACAAAATAATAATCTAATTCGTAAAACACTTCTTTCAAATTTTCCCCTTGCATTTGTACAGGAAGTATCAAAAGATCAGTTATGGGTTCATTTTGCAGTGCATAAAAAAAATCGCTTTTAATAACAATGTCAGCATCCCATGTCAGGATATATTTCCCTTTAGACATCTCAATTCCAAGTTTTAAAGCGTTTTTTTTACCTACAACATTCGTTGGTAAAGAAAAAGTTTTGTGATGATTGGGAAGCTGTTGTAAGTGTAGCATAGAATTATCTTCCGAATGATCGTTGATCCAGATGATTTCTAAGGGTTGGATGGTTAAGGCTTGAATAGCCGAAATTAATTGTGGTAGTTGATTTGCTTCATTTCGAAAAGGAATAACCACACTTACTTGAGATGCATCATAATAAGTTGATTTCACTTTTACTTTTTGACGGTAACTTCTTAGAATTATAAAACCTAATAGTAGAAATAAGAAATCAAGCAGAAACATGTAACTCATTTTTTTTCCGAATGAAAATTAACGAAACTAAAGCAGGGAACACTTGATTCAAACACCAAACAATAAAAGCACTGCAAATGATGAGTGCTCCTGACGAAATAATTGTACTAAGTAAATACAATGCGACAGACTCTCGAATAAATAATTTCCCTATCCAAACTGATGGTATCAATGTACTCCAAAAGAAAATTTGAAAAATATAAAGATATATTTCTGTATCGAAATTCACTCCAAAGCTAATTAAAACGCACACATATTGAGTAGTAAAAACAAGATGTCGTGCAAAACTTAATAGGATGAATTTTGTTCTTAAGAGGGTTGTATTTTGTAAAGTCAAACCAATCCGTTTAAATTTCTTAGGGCTTTTGAATACGCGATCAAAAACAAAATAGATAAGAAGCAATACGACCAGAAAAACAAGAAATAATAGCGAAGGGAAAGACTGGAGCGCCTTGACTTTATTTCCAAGGAAAAGAATTGAAATGACACCACCAAACATACTGCTAATAAATTGTGCGCCATTCGAAAGAAGCGTATGAGTGATAATTTTGCCTCTGTATTTTCTTTCAAAATAGTAAATTCTTCCAATAAAATTCCCCAATAAATTCGGAGTGACAAAGGCGGTGGCTGTTCCAGCAAAAAATGATGAAATTCGAACTGAAGTAGGGGTTTGTACTTCGACTTTATTGACTATCAAGTTCCATTTAAAGTATTCAAACCCAATATTGAATATTATTAAAAAGAGCGCAACAATAAAATAGAACGGTTGCGTAAGTTGAATCTTGTTGAATTGTTGCCAATCAATGTCTGAAAATTGAATAAAACAAAAAATAAGCAATAAGACTGTAACGATTACTTTTCCGAATCGTTCAATTATGCGGCTATTTTTTATAGTTTTATACAAATTTCATCAAATAATGCTTGAAGATAAAATAATTCTTGGAATTGACCCAGGAACTACGTTAATGGGGTATGGAATAATTCATGTTCAAGGAAAAAAAATTATAATGTTAAACTTTGGAGTGATACATTTGTCCAAGTTGCCTACACATCCCGATAAGCTAAAACGCATTTTTGATCGCGTAGATGGCTTGATTCAAGAATACCGTCCTGATGAAATGGCTATTGAAGCACCTTTTTTCGGTAAAAATGTGCAATCAATGTTGAAGCTAGGAAGGGCTCAAGGAGTAGCTATCGCAGCATCTTTGCGAAACAATGTACCATTTGAAGAATATTCCCCAAGAAGAATTAAACAAGCGATTACAGGGAACGGAAATGCTTCGAAAGAACAAGTAGCCGCGATGCTTCAAACGCTTTTGAATTTTGAGGAAATGCCCAAATATCTTGATGCCACCGATGGATTAGGTGTTGCTGTATGTCATCACTTCTCTAAAGGAATAGGAGAACACAATAAAAGTGGCTCTAATTCGTGGTCTTCTTTCGTTAAAAACAATCCGGAACGGAAGATTTAATTAGTTATAATTATAGATTCAATTCAGTTATTTGATTGGCGTCAAATGAGTTATTTCCTTTTTCTAGTTGAAGCTGTTTTTTTACCGAATGGTTTTTTTGAATTGAGGGTAGTTTTATTAAAGGTTTTACTTCTATTGGCAGAGCTCGATTTTTTTGGAGCAGATGCTTTTGGTTTTGGGCTAGATTGATCATCTTTCAACATGGAAAATAACACGTCTAACTCATTCTCTGTTAAATCTCTCCATTCCCCTAAAGGAATTCCTGTTAAAGAAATATTCATAATGCGAGTCCGTTCAAGTTTTCGTACTTCGTAGCCAAAATACTCACACATACGACGTATTTGTCTGTTTAGTCCCTGAATTAAGGTGATTTTGAACACGAAAGGAGCAATCATCTCAACGGTACATTTTTTAGTAACGACTCCCAAAATTGGCACACCAGTCCCCATTTTTGTGATAAATTCTTGCGTTACTGGTTTGTCAACGGTAACGATGTATTCTTTTTGGTGGGAATTTTCAGCTCGAAGTATTTTATTCACAATATCCCCGTCGTTTGTCAATAGAATCAAACCTTGTGAGTCTTTATCCAAACGTCCGATATTGAATATTCGTGTGCTATGATTGACATAATCAATGATGTTTCCTTTTGTACTATCTTCTGTTGTACAAGTGACTCCAACTGGTTTGTTAAATGCAATGTATAATTTATTCTCCTCAGCAAGTGGTTCTAATTTGTGACCGTTGACCGTTACTTTATCTTTAGGTTTCACAACATCACCAATAACAGCTCTTCTTCCGTTAATTACAACAACACCTTTTTCAATGAATTTATCGGCCTCTCTTCGGGAGCAAATACCACTTTCTGCGATAAATTTATTCAATCTTATTCCTGAAATTTTTTCCATGTTGCTGTAGTTGTGAATACTTAAAATCTAAATCGCGCAAAGCCTAATGCGATTGACAATGAATGTGAACGATCGCTGAAAAATGAAATCGCGTCTCTAGAGGCAATTCCACATTCAAATTTCCCCTCATTTCTAATGAATGTTACACCAACAGGGAGATTGTGGGCGTAGACTCCTCCTCCGAAATACCCTAAACTTAGTTGCAGCCATTTAAATAATTTAAGATCACCTCCAACAGACAAAATTGCATTGCGAATATTTCCTGGTTGACTTGAATTTAAAGGAGCTACGATATCTATTCCTATATTTAAACGGTTTTTGAAATGGTAGCTTGATCCAAATCTAAAATTTGCTGG
>CAMCQL010000010.1 GCA_945877005.1 Chryseobacterium gleum | reverse complement strand
CGTGGAACGGTTCAAGCAGATATTTTAAAAGAAGATCAAGCGCAAAACACGTGTATTTTCTCTACAGAATTTGCTTTGCGTTTGATGGGGGATGTACAAGCATACTTCATCGATCAAAAAGTACGTAATTTCTATTCGGTATCGATTTCTGGTTACCACATTGCAGAAGCGGGAGCAAACCCAATTTCACAGTTGGCATTTACCTTGGCAAATGGATTCACCTTTGTGGAGTATTACTTAAGTAGAGGGATGGATATCAATGATTTCGGACCAAACTTATCATTCTTCTTTTCAAATGGTATCGATCCTGAATATGCCGTCATCGGTCGTGTTTCTAGAAGAATTTGGGCGAAAGCAATGGCGAAAAAATACGGCGCGAATCCTAGAGCGCAGATGTTGAAATACCACATCCAAACTTCAGGTCGTTCGTTACATGCACAAGAAATTGATTTCAACGATATCCGTACAACACTTCAAGCTTTGTATGCGATTTACGATAACTGTAATTCTCTACATACGAATGCTTATGATGAAGCAATTACTACACCAACAGAAGAGTCTGTGCGTCGAGCAATGGCAATTCAGTTAATTATCAATCGTGAATTAGGTTTAGCTAAAAACGAAAATCCATTGCAAGGAAGTTTCATTATTGAAGAATTGACAGAATTAGTAGAAGAAGCTGTATTGGCAGAATTTGATCGTATTACAGAGCGGGGAGGGGTACTAGGAGCAATGGAAACCATGTATCAACGTTCTAAAATTCAGGAGGAATCATTGTATTATGAAACATTGAAACATACTGGAGAATATCCGATTATTGGAGTAAATACTTTCTTGAGTTCTAAAGGATCACCTACGATTATTCCAAGTGAAGTAATTCGAGCTACGGAAGAAGAAAAGCAGTATCAGATTTCGATGTTGAAGGATTTACACGTCTTTAAAAAAGACGATACAGCAAAAACGATTCGCGATGTTCAATTAGCCGCGATTAATAATAAAAATGTATTTGAAACTTTGATGGAAGCATGTAAGCATTCTTCTTTAGGTCAAATAACCAACGCTTTGTTTGAAGTAGGGGGACAGTATCGAAGAAATATGTAGTTACTATAAATGAAGTCCACAAAATTACTTTCAACCATCAAACCATTTTTGAGTTACTTTTTATTGGTAGCTGTTTTTTCTATTTTGTTCATTTCTGTAGAATTGATGAATGGAAAATTATATGCCAATGATTTTAAGGTGTATTATGGTGCTACGATTGATTTTTTTCAAGGAAATAATCCTTATTTAAAACCATATGGCTTAGACACAGGTTTATTTAAGTACCCACCGCCAACATTGTTATTTTTTTCAGTAGCGACCATCTTTAATTTTGAATTGGCACGTATGATTCATATAATTATTGTGATTGGTTGTTTAATAGTAGCACTTCCAATTTGGTCGAAGGTCGTTTCTAAAGTTTATTTGTTAGAGTTACCTAAATGGTTATTGCCGATGTCTTTTTTTGTAATTGTAATACATCTAACACGAGAGTTACATATGGGAAATGTGAATATCTTGTTGCTTTTTACATTTATAGTCGGTTCGTGGTTTTTACAGAAAAAAATGTGGATTCAAGCCTCTTTTTTTTATGCAATGATGCTCATTTTAAAACCAATAATGATTTTGGTCGTAATCCCATTATTGCTCTATAGATATTGGAAATTAATAGTTGCGTTATCAATTTGGGGGGTGTTATTTTTTATAGTTCCTAGTTTTGTTTGGGGGTGGAAGATGAATTTATTTCTATGGGACGGATGGATAAAAGCAGTGTCCTCGCATGGCGGTTATATTACCAATCCTTCATCGCTACAGTTTATGATTCCTGCGTTGGTAGGGAAAGAACATTCATGGTTCCCTTCTTTGGTAGCGTTAATTGGTTTAATTTCTTGTTGGCTGATTTTAAAGAATAAAAACAATAATTCACAAAAAGATTTTTGGTTTTGGATGATGATTTTTCTAGGGTTTATTCCAAGTTTTTTTGTCACAGATTCTCAGCATTTCATGTTGTCTATTCCAACAGTAATGGGCCTCTTATTTTTCGCGAATCATTTTAAAAGTAAAATTCTCTTTGGCTTATTCGGAGCTGGAATGTTATTGTTTTCGTTTGATTCAATGGATTTATGGGGAAGAGAATTATCAACAAAATTCACAGACTGGGGTATTTTAGGTATTGGTAATTTGATTTTTATAAGTAGTTTACTTTTTGTTCGTTACTATTTTAGAAGTTTTTTTCGTGCTTCTTAATATTCAGTGCAGAATTGTACCTCATTAATTTTATTATTTCATGCAAATTTTATTTGAAGATGAGTACATACTGATCGTGAGCAAACCATCTGATTTATTGGTTCATCATTCTCATTATGCAAGAAATATTGAAGAATTATCTTTAGTTGAATTACTGAATGATCAAGGAAAGAAAGTTTATCCAGTACATCGATTGGATCGAAAAACTTCGGGTGTATTACTGTGTGTAAAAGAAAAAAGTAATGTGGCTATTTTTCAATCGTTGTTCGAAAGTCAAAAAATCGAAAAAAAATACAGAGCATTGTTGCGAGGTCATGTTACAGAATCAGGAGTTATTGATTCTCCAGTAAAAAATGATCGGGGAAATTATAAAGAAGCGGAGACACATTATTGTTGTTTACATCATCTAGAACTACTAATTCCAGTAGAACCGTATCCAACTTCAAGATATAGTTTGGTAGAGTTTTTCCCTAAAACAGGAAGAATGCACCAGTTAAGAATACATGCAAATAAAATAAGTCATCCAATAATTGGCGATCCAAAATATGGGAATCGACATCACAATCATATGTTCATTGAACGATTTGGAATTAATCATTTATTCCTTCATGCTAGATCATTAAGGTTTATTCATCCTTTTACAAAGCTAGAAGTCGAAGTGAAAGCTCCGATGCCAGATTTTTGGAATGTAGTACTAAAAGATCAACTTGGCGGTTTTATTTTTTTTGAATGAAATTTTTGAAACAAATAAATGTTGTAACGATTAAAATAATTATAATTACGTAAGAGAAGTTGGCAACTATTTCTTGAAATAATGCGCCAATAAGAAGAAAGAAAGAGCTTATTGCTCCAATTAAATAAAGGAGTGTTACTTTTTTTATTTCTAATTTATCTTCAAAAAATCCCATTTATTTTTAATTTTTTTTAGTCTTTAATTCTGCACAAATCATTTCAGGAACATCAGTTCCAATTCGTATCGTTTTACTATTGTTTTTAAAGGTTAATTCAATAGATTGAAAACCTGATACATTGTATAGCCATCCTCCCGGTATAACTCGGATTCCCCATCCATTTAACAGGTGGTTTTTGTGTGGTTTTACACTTTTTATTTCATTGAGAGGATACGTTTTTTTTATAATTCCAATTCCCATTTTGAAGGTTAAGTTTGAATCAGTAATACTAATTGTAAGTTTATAAAAACATGCAAAAAGTACCAAGAACAAAACACTTAAAAGTGCATAATAATTCACCGATTCTTCAGATTTTTGAACGGTTTTTTCAATAAATAAAAACAAGTTAATGGCAATCAATGGTATAAATATAAAGTACATTAATTTCCCTTGTTGTGTAAAGACCTTATTTTCCATTTTCTTTTAAATTAATGGTGAATTGAATAGTTAGTGAATTTATTTTAATGCTTTGTTATTATATGTAAATATAAGCCTTTATCATAGAAAAGTTGCAACGACATTTTTATGCCTCATAGATCAATATCAATCAATCGTTCCGACATTACATAGAGAGGTCTTGCCAACTTTAGTAGAGCCATTTTTAGGAGTGGATTTCTTCTTCTACTAAAAATAGTAGCCCTTTACAAAACTATTAAATCGAGACGGATTTAAAATTTAATTCCAGAGATTACTATTGTAAATGAGGATATTAAGTTTTTGATTCAACGATGAGTTGGTGGTCTTGCAACGGTCTAAAAATCAATTAATTCGAAGAGTCGTGCTTTTGTAGAGTTGAAATCGCACCAATTTTTAGCACGATTGAAAACATAGGGCTCAAGGATACCACGACTTTATTTCCATATTTGATCTAGAATTTCTGATTACGCGAATTAATTCATTAATAATAAGTTATTGATTATTAGTGATTTGCTGAGTGGTTTGTAAATATTTATAAAGGGAGTAAATTTGAATTTCTGCAAATTATTTTAAGTAAATTAGCGGAATATTATTCAATTATAAACTAAAGTAAAAATCATGAAAAAAATAGTGACAATAAAAAAACTGACCCTTTTAGGCTTCTTTTATGTTATTCTACTTTCTTTCAATTCATTTGGACAACAAGTGAGTAATGAAAAAAACAATCGAATAATGGTAAACGAAGCAACTCAAAAAGGTTGGTTAGAAATTTTTGTAGATCCGACTGGATTTGAATGTGAATGTAGTGATGTTCCTTCAGTCGTTTTAAAACCAAGTTCAAAAAAGAACAGCTATCAATCTATTGATAAAACTGTTTTATTACAATTAAAAGGCGGTAATCACATCGTTACAATCAAAGGAAAAAAGACTTGTTGTTTTTTGAAAGCGGGTACTTACCGTTGATCAGAAAAATAACTAAGAAGAGATGAAATTAGAGTTAATTATTTGTTTTTTATTATATTTGAGGCAAATTAAAAAAAAACATGAAAAAAATAGTTGTTTCAATTTCACTTTTTTGCACTTTAATTTCTTGTAAAAAAGATAACGCTACTACACCAAATAACGGGAGTAATACTACAGATACTGTCAAAAACAACGTAACAATTGGCAAACAAGGTCCTATTATTTCTGATATTGAAGGAAATTCTTACAAGACTGTTTTTATTGGTACTCAGCATTGGATGGCAGAGAATTTGAGAACTAGTATGTACAATGATCGAACACTTATACCAAATGTAACTGAAAAAACTCAATGGGTAAATTTAACTTCTGGTGCATGGTGTTATTATGAAAATGATGAGACTAAAAACCCAAAATTTGGAAAGTTATATAATTGGTTTACTTTGAGTTCAAATTATAATGAGAATAAAAATGTTTGTCCAACAGGATGGCATATACCTTCTAGGATTGAATGGAATTTGTTAGTTGAGAATTTAGGAGGCGAATTGGTTGCTGGAGGTAAAATGAAGGAAATTGGAAGTCAATATTGGAAAGTACCTAATACAAGTGCAACTAATGAATCCTTATTTTCTGTTCTTCCAAGTGGTTCTTTGTCTGGTGGCGAATTTTATAACACATTTGGAATGTATGCTGATTTTTGGACTTCCTCTGTTGATAATAATGGACGCGCTTTTGCACTTTATTTAAGCTATAAAAGTTCTGAAATTAAATATCATTCAGGTGATTATGTTAATTCAGATGGTTATTCAGTAAGATGTGTAAAAGATTAAAAAAGATGTGAATTTGATTACTTCACATCTTTGACTTCAATAGTAAAATACAAAATTGAATTTGCTGGAATCGCTTCCAAATCATAATCACCATATCCTAATTGAGGTGGAACAATTATTTTCACTCTTCCTCCTTTTTTAAGATAGAGCATAGTTTCTTTCCAGCCTTCTATCAAAGCACTTACCTCAAATTTTACGGGGTTTCGTTTATTTTGACCATCGAAAACTTGACCATTCAATAATTTACCTATATAAGTAAATTGAACTTCATCTGTAAGTTTTATGTATTCACCTTCGCCTTCATTTATGATGTGATAAAATAATCCTGAGTCAGATTGTTTATACCCTTTTAAATGATTTTTTTGAATAAAAGATTCAATTTTTTGATCAAAAGTAGATTTGTCATCATCAGAATAGGTTTTACAACCTCCAACTATGAGAAGTAAGCAAAAAGAAAGGGGTAGACTTAAAAGAAATTTTTTACGCATTTAAAGTTAACTCAGCTAAATAATGGTCGTCTTTTTCTAGAATTCTTAACGCAGTAAACCCGGTATTTTTGGCAGCTTTGAACAATGAATCAAAATCAACATACAACCAATCGAACCATGGACCAACTTCTTTTTTGTATTTCATTTGAAATTTAAAGTTACCGTAATATTCTGTATTTAAATTGACCCAAAGTGAATCGTCTTCATCTTGGTAGAGGTACTTTATGTCAGAAGAATCACAATAAATTTTACCTCCAGCATTGAGTAACTTTTTGGCATGAAGTAAAGTTTTTTCTAAATTTGAGAGTGTTCCAGCAATTCCAATACCATTCATTAATAATAATAAAGTGTCGTATTTTTCGTTGGTTAAATCGAAAAAATTGATTTTTTTCGCCTTGATTCCCATCGATTGCATATATGATACAGCCCCTTCGGAAATGTCTATAGCAGAAACATCTTTTCCATTTTCCAATAGATACAATGCGTGTGAACCTGCACCTGCACCAATATCCAATATTTTACCACTTGCTTTATTGAGTGCTGTTAGTTCTATTTCAGGCATTAACTCCTCATTTCTGAACAAAACCTCTATAGGAATGATATCATCTTCACAGATATCAGAAGCTACAATAATATCGTCTGGTTTTTTTGTTTTCGCGTAATCTAAAATTGCTCTTCCAATTGGATCTCCGAGTGTACTCATAATTAATCGTAATCGTTATAGTTTCCATAGGTGTCATCGAATCCGTCTTCGTAATCATCAAAACCTAAATCATCTTCCTCATCTTCTTCATCATAGAGTAATTCTTCCTCATGAATGAGTGTATCATTTTCATCTTCTACGCCTGTAGACTTGGAGTCTTCCGGTGGAGCCATGCCAATCGCTAAAGCAACTTGAGGTGTTGTTATAACAGCATCTGTTTTTTCTACTAATTCAATTAAGAAAATCCACATGCGCATGAAGTCGTACACCAATATTATTTTTTGATCCTCTAATTCAATGAAATTTCGAATGATTGCACTTGACATAACAGATGCAATTTCATCAATTGCTTCGTCACCATAGTTCATATCCATTAAACTGATTTCATGTCCTTTGTCCCAATTATCATTGGAGATATAAAACGAAGCCATTTGATCTCCTTGGAATCGAAAAGAGGAAATAATAGCATGATAAAAATTTTCAAAATTATCGTTTTCATCAATAACAATATCTCTGAAAATTTCGCTTTCTTTTTCAGTATCAAGTAGTACACGAAATTTATAAGCTGCCATTTGTTTGTAAAGTTAAGTGATTAATCACAAAATCATTGTATAAAGTTAGTTATTTATCTTTGAAAGACCAATTTCTGAGGCTAATTCTAACATATAATCGTATGCTGCTGAATATTCATTTGGAATGATACCTTCAAGTATTGCGTCTTTAATTTTTGTTTTTAATAGACCTATTTCAGCACAAGGTTGCAATTGAAATATTTCCATGATAATTTCACCAGTAATCGGAGGTTGAAAATTACGAACCTTGTCTTTTTCTTCCACCTCTTTTAATTTCTGACTTACTAAATCAAAATTCTTTCTAAATTTAACAATCTTAAATTCGTTTTTTGAGGTGACATCTGCATTGCAAAGTAACATTAAGTCATCAATATCATCACCTGCCTCAAATAAAAGTCTTCGAATTGCAGAGTCTGTTACAGAACCTTTTACAAGAGCAATTGGTCTCAAATGCAATCTGACTAATTTTTGAACATATTTCATTTTAGTATCCAAGGGTAATTTCAATCGTTTGAAAATTTTAGGAGTCATCCGTGCTCCCAGATCTTCGTGTCCATGAAATGTCCAACCTATTTCTGGATCAAATCTCTTTGTTGGTGGTTTTGCAATGTCGTGTAAGATAGCAGCCCATCTTAGCCATAAATTAGTTGTCGTACTACTGATGTTGTCCAACACTTCTAGGGTGTGTAAAAAATTGTCTTTATGAGACTTGTTATTGATTGTTTCGATTCCTTTCAATGCGTTCATTTCGGGAAAGAAATGGTTTAATAATCCTGAAGAATCAAGTATTTTAAATCCTCTAGAAGGGGATTCGGAAAGTATGATTTTATTTAGTTCTTCTGTAATTCGTTCTTGTGTAATGATTTTGATACGATCAGCGTTGGAGTATAGGGCTTCTAGACTTGATTTTTCGATTTTAAAATTTAATTGGCTAGCAAATCGAATTGCACGGAGCATTCTAAGTGGATCGTCAGAATAAGTTTTACCTGGAGATAGGGGAGTTCTGATGATTCCTTGTTTTAAATCTTCCACGCCATTAAATGGATCAATCAGTTCTCCATAGTTAGATGGATGAAGACTAATTGCCAATGCATTGATAGTAAAATCTCTTCTGAGTTGATCGTCTTCTAATGTGCCTTCTTTAACAGAAGGATTTCTTGAATTTTCTGAATAGGATTCTTTTCGAGCCCCAACAAATTCAATGTCTAAATCTTTGTATTTAAAATGTGCCGTTCCATAGTTTTTAAAAATTGAAACGTGTTTAACTTTTAATTTTTCAGCACATTTTTCAGCTAATTCTAATCCGTTTCCAACAACAACAATGTCTATGTCTTTTGAAGGGCGTTCCAATATCAAATCTCGGACAAATCCACCGATTACAAAGCATTTTAAATTGTTTTCAGCAGCAATTTGTGCTGTAACTTTGAATACGGGATGTTTTAATTTTTCAGCTAAGTTCATATTTTTCTTTGCTAAACAGAAGACCTTGTGAAAGTTCCTTGTTATGACTTGTATAAAAAAATGAGACTTTTCAGAAGAAAAAGTCTCATTTATAATGGTTGAAACCAGTTTTAATAATTTAGTTATTAAACAAAGGGATGTCTTTCATTAGTTCATTCACCTTTGTTTTTATAGCAGCAAGTTTAGTATCGTCAGTGCTGTTTGTAATTACTTCATCTATAAGATGAACAATTTGTATGATTTCTTTTTCTTTTATTCCTCTAGTTGTTATAGCAGGTGTACCAATACGAATTCCAGAGGTAATAAATGGTGATTCAGTATCGAAAGGAACCATGTTTTTATTCACTGTAATATGTGCTTTTCCGAGTGCAATCTCGGTATCTTTTCCATTCACATTTTTTGATCTTAAATCAATCAACATACTATGATTTTCGGTTCCACCTGAAATTACATTGTATCCTAATTCAATAAATGTAGCTGCCATTACTACAGCATTTTTTTGAACTTGTTGCATGTAAGTTTTGTAAGCAGGTGATAATGCTTCACCGAATGCAACTGCCTTAGCAGCAATTACATGTTCCAATGGTCCACCTTGAATACCTGGAAATACAGCTGCATCCAAAAGTGCCCCCATTGATTTTAAATTTCCATTGTTCCATTTTAATCCAAATGGATTGTCAAAATTATGACGCATCATAATGATACCACCTCTTGGACCTCTTAATGTTTTATGGGTAGTTGAAGTAACAATGTGGCAATGCTCCAATGGATCATTTAATAATCCAGCTGCGATTAATCCAGCAGGATGAGATATATCAGCTAAAATCAACGCACCAATTTTATCAGCAACTTGTCTGATTCGAACATAATCCCAGTCTCTACTATAAGCAGATGCACCACAAATAATCATTTTTGGTTGTTCTTTTAAAGCTATTTCTTCAAGCATGTCATAATCTACTAATCCTGTTTCTTTTGAAACGCCGTAGAAGTATGGTTGGTATAATTTTCCAGAGAAGTTAACAGGTGAACCATGAGTTAAGTGTCCACCATGTGATAAATCAAATCCTAAAATTTTATCTCCTGGTTTAAGACACGCCAAAAAAACTGCTGCATTTGCTTGCGCCCCTGAATGCGGTTGAACATTTGCCCAAGATGCATTGAAAAGTTGACACAAACGGTCTATTGCTAATTGTTCTACTTTATCGACAACTTCACAACCGCCATAGTAACGTTTTCCTGGTAGTCCTTCTGCATATTTGTTAGTCAATACTGAACCCATGGCTTCCATTACTTGTTCGCTTACAAAGTTTTCAGATGCAATAAGTTCTATACCATGTAATTGTCTGGTTTTTTCTTCCTCAATTAAAGAAAAAATCGTAGTGTCTCTTTCCATATTATTTTTTTGAAGTGAGTTGCCTTTGACAAGACAAAACAAATATAAGATTAAATTCTTTTTATTTGATACAAACGATGCGAGTAAGTGCCCGTTTCTAAATTTAAGATTCCTGTAGCATCAATTTTATCAATTTTGACCCTACCACTCGCGTGAATGATGCGAGAATTTTTTAAAATCAGTCCAACATGAATTACTTTTCCCGCTGGATTTGTAAAAAATGCTAAATCTCCTTCTTGATGCTCATTAAAAGGTATTTCTTTTCCAAGCTGAACTTGTTGGGAAGCATCTCTCGGAATAAATTGCTTTTGGGATCGAAATACTAATTGCGTAAATCCTGAACAATCAATACCAGCAATTGATTTCCCCCCCCACAGATAAGAAGTGTTTAGAAATTGTTTCGCAAATGCAATTAGTGATTTAGGTTGATTTTTTTTTGTGAGTCGATATAATTGATTTCCGATTGAAAATGCAGAAGTCGTTTCCCCTACAAATGCGCCACTGTAGAGGGTTTGTTTACCAAATGGCGTACTAATTTGTTGGTGATTTGAAAACAAAAAAGAGCTATTTTCTATCCAGTTAGTATGCTCTAGTTGTGTAAGATAATTGATTTGCTTTTCGTCGATCCAACCTTCATAACCATCGTAGGATGATTTTATAAAAATCCAATTGGCATCTTTATTAATGATTTCAATAGCTTCACCAAATACTAATTGGTTCACCATCTCTGCACTATCTTTTTTGTCTGAGCGCATCGGACTTAACGCCACTTTACAATACCCAAACTGCATCTTAATCTTTTGGAAATGCGCGGTGTTGTAATAGGTTTAAGGCTTGGTATACATGTCTTTCATTGTGATAAATAACGAAAAGCAATGCATCACCCAATCTAAGTCGAATAAATTTCGAAATTGAAATCGGAACTTTTACGCGCTGAATATTTACAAACTTTGCCTTGTCTATGATGTCCATTAATTCTTTTTGTGAATGAATGAAAAATTGCACAGTATCATCGTTGAGTAATGATTTATTTACACTTGGATTGTAATTTCTTGGAGAATTAAATTTTCGTTTAATATTTTTCGCAACACCTAATTGCATCGATTTCCATGCAGATTTTCCAAGAGGAGAGGAGATGTATTGTGATTTTGGTTCTGTGAATTTGGTAGTAGAAATTTTTGTCGCAAATACTTGATGATAGTATTTTACATATTCATTTAAATGAGAGAAAATTTCATTGATAGACCATGTTTGTTCATTTGGTCTCCATTTCAATTGTTTGTCTGACAAGACATTTATTTTCTTTTCGACCTCATGGATGTTTTTAAGCGTAATTTCAGAAGATGTTTCAAGTAATTCTATAGACGTCATAACACAGAAATGATTTGTCAAATGTACATTAATTTGCGTGTTTTTAAATTGATTTTCGAATATTTTTTAATAAAAAAAGGCTGTCTAATTAGACAGCCTCCTAGTTCAAAAAAAAACAAAAATTAGTTGATTTCAGTAGTTGCCTCTGAAGTTTCTTTCTTTTCTGGTTTTGGAAGTAAAATTTTTCTTGAAAGTTTCCATTTTTTAGTTTTTGGATCCTTACCAACTACTTTAAAACGAAGAACATCACCTTCTTTACAAACATCCTCCATTTTAGCTGTTTTTTCCCAAGAAAATTCAGAAATGTGGATTAAACCATCTGTTCCAGGAAGAATCTCAACAAAACAACCAAATTCTTTTATTCCTTTTACTTTGCCTTCATACTCTTCCCCTTCAATTACTAATGGAGGAAATGCGATTAATTTTATTCTTCGTATTGCCTCAGCCATGTCATCTGCATTGTTCGACATGATTTGGACACGACCTTCTGTAGATGCAAGTTCCTCAATTGTTATTGATGTTTTTGTATCTTTTTGTAACTGTTGTATAATTTTTCCACCAGGCCCTATGATTGCACCAATTGTATCATTAGGAACATTAAATGCTTCAATTCTTGGTGTATGTGGTTTTAATGTTGGATTAGGAGTTGCAATTGTTTCAATAATCTTTTCTAGAATATGAAGTCTTCCTTCTCTTGCCTGATTTAAAGCTTGAATCAATACTTCGTATGGTAATCCATCTACTTTGATATCCATTTGACAAGCTGTAATTCCAGCTGCCGTTCCAGTAACTTTGAAGTCCATATCGCCTAAATGATCTTCATCGCCTAATATGTCAGATAAAACAGCAAACTTACCTCCGTCAGCTACTAAACCCATTGCAATTCCAGAAACTGGAGCTTTAATTTGTACACCCCCGTCCATTAGAGCTAAAGTACCCGCACAAACAGTTGCCATTGAAGAAGAACCGTTGGATTCTAAAATTTCAGATACTAAACGAATTGTGTATGGATTATCTTCAGGTAATACTGGTTTTAATGCTCTTAAAGCTAAGTTTCCATGTCCGATTTCTCGTCGAGATGTTCCTCTAATAGGTTTTGCTTCACCTGTTGAAAAAGGAGGGAAATTGTAATGAAGCATGAACGGTTCAGTACCTTTAAAAGTTACATCATCGATCATTTGCTCGTCCATTTTACCACCAAGTGTCAATGTAGTTAAAGATTGCGTTTCTCCGCGAGTAAATACTGCAGAACCATGAACACTAGGTAAATAATCAACTTCTGCCCAAATTGGTCTGATTTCTTCAAATTTACGACCATCCAAACGTTTGCCCTCATTCAACATTACATCACGTACCGCTTTTTTTATCGATTCTTTGAAGTATACTGAAATAAATTTCCCGAATTCATTGATTTCTTCTTCTGAAAGAGTGGCAACAAATTCATCTTTTACTGCGCCAAATAATTCAGATCTTTTTTCTTTCGAAGCCAAACCTAAACGTGCGACTTCTTTGCATTTTTCAAATGAGAAAGAGGCAACGCGTGCTCTAAATTCTTCATTGTGTATTTCGTGTGAATAGTCTCTTTTTACAGCTGCTTTTGGAACTAAAGCTGCTAATTCTAATTGGAAATCACATTGAGCAATAATTGATTCATGAGCTGTTTTTATGATTTCCACCATATCATCTTCTGAAATTTCTTTCATCTCACCTTCAACCATTACGATGTTTTCTTTTGTACCAGCAATGATACAATCGATGTCAGATTTTGCCATTTCTTCCAAGGTAGGATTGATAATGAATTGACCATCGATTCTACCAACTCTAACTTCTGACATTGGCCCATTAAAAGGTATGTCTGAAACTGCTAGAGCAGCTGATGCAGCAAATCCAACCAATGCATCAGGACTATTTACTCCATCGTATGCAATTAATTGCATCATTAATTGAACTTCAGCATGGTAATCATCAGGAAATAATGGGCGTAATGCTCTGTCTACAATTCGCATTACTAATATTTCTCTTTCTGAAGGTCTAGCTTCTCGTCTGAAAAAACCACCAGGGATTCTTCCGTCAGCTGCAAATTTCTCTTTGTAATCTACAGTTAGAGGTAAGAAATCAACACCTTCTTTTGCGTCTTTTGCTGCAACCACAGTTGCAAGAATCATTGTGTCGCCCATTCGTAACACTACTGCACCGTCAGCTTGTTTTGCTAATTTCCCAGTCTCGATGGAAATTTCTTTGCCTCCTGTAGTGATGGACTTTTTTACTATATTCATATACTTATTTATTTACTTATTTATTAAAAAAAAAGGCAATCGATTAAATCAATTGCCCCTTTTTGTACCTTATAACGTGTTATTAACGACGTAATCCAAGTTCTTTAACGATCGCACGGTAACGACTGATTTCTTTTCTTTTTAGGTAATCAAGAAGACTTCTTCTTTTACCAACTAACAATTGAAGAGAACGTTGTGTACCGTAATCTTTTTTGTTTTTCTTTAAATGCTCAGTTAAATGAGAGATTCTGTAAGAGAACAATGCTATTTGTCCTTCTGCTGATCCTGTGTTTGTTTCAGTTCCTGCATATTTTGCAAAAATCTCTGCTTTTTTTTCTGGTGCTAAATACATGCCAATATTATTTAATGATTATTATGTAGTTCACTATTGAACGATGCAAATTTAAGTATATTTTTTTAAATAATTCAAATCGCACTAAAAATTAAAACTAAATTTGAATCAATCTAAAATAAATAGAACTTATATGTGTAAATTAATTCTACTTTTAATTGTTTTTTTTTCTGTTTTTAATGTGTTTTCTCAGAAAAAATCAAAGAAAAAGAAACCGAAAGAAACGACTTCTCAAGTGCGTGAAGGTTTTGACAAGTTAGTTGATATTCAAGTGATAGATCCTACCATTAAGATTGATTTAAAGTATGCATCTTCAGATAATTTCATGAAAAAAAAGCTCTACTTCGATATTAATAAACTGTATCTTCAAAAAGAGGTGGCACTTCGATTATCCCTTGCGCAAAAATATTTAAAGTCGCTTCATCCTACCTATAGCTTACTTGTATATGATGGAGCCAGACCTTTAAGTGTTCAGCAAGCAATGTGGGATGCTTTAGATTCAATTCCTGTTAGAGAACGAACAAAATTTGTTTCAAACCCTGCTAGTGGAAGTGTTCATAATTATGCTGCAGCAGTAGATTTAACGATTTGTGATGCAAAAGGAGAGCCTTTAGATATGGGAGCAGGATACGATGACATTCGAAAAATTGCTTATCCCCGTTTTGAAGCTGAGTTTTTGAAATCGAAGCAATTGACTCAAACGCATATTTCAAATAGAGAGCTTTTAAGAATGGTGATGAAAAGTCAAAAATTTGTAAATATAGCAACAGAATGGTGGCATTTCAATGCTTTTTCCATCAAAGAGGTAAGAAAAAAATATGCGATATTAAAATAAGTTATTGGTTTTCATGTGTTTGTTATTTTTATTGAGACTTGAATAGGGTAAAATTGTCGTAAGTCAAGTTGATTCATTAATTTTTTCATTTTATTTGCATATATTCGCATTATAACATCCTTTATTCAGGCAATCATGATTGAACAATCCATAAATATTCAAGTTTCTTCAGCAAGTGAATCACGTATTTCTCAGGTTGATTGGGATAATTTACCTTTTGGTAAAGTTTTTTCTGATCACATGTTGATTATGGATTATAAAGATGGAGAATGGCAAACACCTGAAATAGTTCCATTTGGACCAATTTCAATTCATCCTGCAACTTCAGCTTTGCATTATGGTCAAGCAATTTTTGAAGGGATGAAAGCGAACAAATCTGAATCTGGTGATGTGTTGATTTTCCGTCCGGATATGAATGCGAAACGTTTTCAAGAATCTTGTGAAAGAATGTCAATGCCAACTATTCCTGAAAACTTATTTGTTGAATGTGTAAGAAAATTAGTTGAATTAGACAGCGAATGGATTCCTAATAAACCTGGGTACTCCTTGTATATTCGACCTTTTATGTTTTCCACTGATGAATTTGTAGGAATTCGACCTTCTGAACATTATAAATTTATGATTTTTTCTTCACCAGTAGGCTCATATTACAACGAGCCTGTGAATGTATTAATCGAAGAACATTACACGCGCGCAGCTGAAGGTGGAGTGGGTAGAGCTAAGGTCGCAGGAAATTACGGTGCATCTTTATACCCTGCAAAACAAGGACAATTAAAAGGTTACCACCAATTATTATGGACAGATGCAAAAACGCATGAGTTTGTAGAAGAATCAGGAACGATGAATATTGTTTTTGTAATTGATGGTAAAATCATTACACCTTCTGAAGAGAATGATACAATTTTACGTGGTATTACTAAAAGAAGCGTGTTAGAAGTTGCGCAACAATGGGGATTCGAAATTGAAGAACGTAAGATTAGCGTAAAAGAAGTTATTGAAGCTGTAAAAAATGGTTCATGTACAGAAGCTTTCGGTGCTGGTACAGCTGCTACAATCGCTCATATTCACAAAATTGGTTTTAGAGGTGATGATTTTATTTTGCCCGCAATTGAAACAAGAACGTTTTCTTTAAGAATGAGTAAATATTTGAGTGATTTAAAATCAGGAGTGGTAGAAGATGAATGGGGTTGGTTGTTAAAAGCTTAGTAAGTAATAAATAGTTTTATGAATGAAGAAAGGGATTTATCAGTAGTTAAGTCAATTTTACCAATTGTAAATTATGATAAATCTCTTGATTCAAATGAAATAGAATCTTTTCAGAATACAGTAATTCGACCGATTTTAAAATTTCAAAATCAACTTTTAAATCTATTGGTTCTAGAAAGGGTTACAAATCTGAATTCCAGATTTAATCTATTATCGAATGAAGAGCAAGAAGCTTTCATTTTATCCAATGTTAAAAAAGACATTGCTCTACGAAATCAATTAATTGGAATTGTTCTTGCTTTTTTTACCTTAGAGGATTTTCAAGTTTATTCCCTCTACAATAAAGAACTCAGTAAGCGAATAGTTGAGATGATTGTTCAAAGAGTCTTAGATCAATATAAGCATTTCTTGTAATACTGTTGATTAATTTCTGTTTACACAAGAACTGAAATAAATCGTATTATTTTCAATTAATAAACTTAATTGATTTTTGCGATATAATTCCGTCATGATTTTATCAATATCACTTTTACTCATTGAAAATAAGCTGTATGCTTTAGATAACGTAAATTTTGAGTTTTGATGAAATGTGTCCAAAATAGTTTCTTGTTGCTCAATTTCTAATTTTGAGAAAAAATAATTTTCATTTATATTTAGTTTCCAGCTATTTACAACAACCTTGTTCGCTTCTATAAACGTAGAATTGGATGAAATAAAATAGGTATTACCAAGCGCTATTTTTGTTGGTAGTGAAGGTATAAGTAAGTGAAGAAGTTGTTTGTTATTTTTTATATATTTAGTAATAACTGGTTTAATATTCACTGAAATGCATGTTTGATTGATTGCGTTCATCTCAAAATGCGCATCACAACCTTTTACTTTATTTGTTGAAGTAAGACCAATCCAGCAAGAACCACCAAGATGATTTGATAAACCTGTTATAATTTTCAAGAAATCATTTTGCGATGATGAAACTAAAAAGATGTTGCATTCATTTGGGTTTATGGCATCTAAATAATCCTCTTGTGTTTCTATGAATTCCAAATTTCCCATGATTTCAAAGCTTGTTCTTTCAGCATCGATTCTCCATTGACAATTGTTGCCCCGTGTTGTTTGGATTTCATTAAAAACGCAGAGATTTGTGGATTGTAAATTAAATCGATAACGAGGTGTTCTTCGGTCAGAAATTGAAAGGGGAAATGAATGTGGTCATTGATATTAGGGAAAGTTCCAACAGGTGTACAATTCACTATTAATTTACACGATTTCACCATGTTTTCATTTATATCATCATAGGAAAATATCCCTTTTTGTTGGTCTGGTGTTCTTGAACAATGAAAAGTGGTGATTCCAATTTCTTTTAGAACGTAATTGATCGCTTTTGCAGCACCTCCGGTTCCTAAGATTAACGCTCTTTCGTGTAAATTTGTTAAAAATGGTTTGATGGATTGTTTAAATCCAAAAGCATCTGAATTGTGACCGATTGTTTTTCCGTCGATAAATTGTATGACGTTTACTGCTCCTATTTTTATAGCTTCTTCTGATAGTTGATCAAGAAAAGGAATAACTTTTTCTTTGTAAGGAACAGTTACGTTGAATCCAGAAAATCCTTGTTTTAGAACTTTTGGGAAATGGTCGATTGATTCTAATTCTATGAGATCGTAGGATGCATCAATCTTATTGTTTGAAAAATAATCTGTGAAAAAAGTTTTCGAAAATGAATGTGTTAACGAACTTCCGATTAATCCGTACTTTTTCATTTCCCTTGTTTGAATTTAGCACGAAGTATCTCAATGATCATTGGAAGAATTGAAAGTCCTATTATTCCGAAAATTACACTTTCAAAGTTTTTCTGTACAAACGGTAGATTACCGAAAAAATAGCCCAATAATGTCAATCCTATGACCCAAGCAATCCCACCAATAATATTAAATCTGATAAATTTCCCGTAACTCATCTCACCAATTCCAGCTACAAAAGGGGCAAAAGTTCGAACAATAGGGACAAATCTAGCTATGATAATTGTCTTAGGACCATGTTTTTCATAGAATGCATGCGTTTGGTCAATGTATTTTTGTTGAACAATTTGACGCCCTTTAATTTTCCAAGAAAGCACTTTTAAACCTATTGTTTTACCAAAAAAATAATTGAGTCCATCGCCCAAAATTGCTGCGATAATTAACAGTGCTAATACAATCCATAAATTTAATTCTGCTTTACCCCCCGTTTCATTTACCACACCTGCACAGAATGTTCCAGCAGCGAAAAGGAGTGAATCACCTGGTAATAATGGCATAACAACTAAACCTGTCTCAACAAAAATAATTAAGAAAAGAATGGCATAAATCCAAACGCCGTAATTTAGAATTAAGTCAAACAAATGTTTGTCTAAATGAAGTATAAAGTCTAAAAGTGATTTAATCAGTTCCATGTTTTTTTTTGCTAAATTAAATAAATAATCCTTTGTTTAAGAATTCTCTGTTACGAGATCGCGAATGATTTGTTTGATCGAACGAATAGAATGAACATGTTTAATTGAAGGTCCAGCGCACCAGACTGTTTTGTAAGTTGCTTCAAATGCTGCTTTCTTTAATAGATTCATTCCTTTATAAAAAGTAAAAATCTTCAACCATTTTTTTAGTCTCTTGTTTGAATTTAAGAAACGTTCAACACAATTTTGGTGGACTCCAATTTTTTCAACATAGGGCGTTTTGATGACTGTACATGGAGTGCCAGATAATTTTGTGGAAAGTACGATGTCTTTATCGGAGTATTGCACACATGCATTTTTGTATTCTTCGGATACCTCAGCTTCTTCTGAAGCAATGAAAATACTTCCGATAGAAACACCTGCAACGCCAAAGTTTAATATCGTTTTTAATTCTGAATTGTTTCCGATTCCACCTGCAGATATAATAGGAATGCTACAATTGGAAATCAATTCAGGGATTAGTGAATCAAAAGAGAGAGTTCCAGCATGACCTCCAGCGAGGTTGTTTACTGCAATAATTGCATCGGCACCCAGAGATTCTACTTTTTTTGCATAGTTAACATCGGTCACATCACAAAATACTAAAACCCCATGTTGATGCGCTATTTCAATAGTTTCTTTTGGTGAGCCTAAAGAGGTAATTATAAAAGCAATTTTTTCTTCACAACATACGGCCAACTGCTCCTTTAAATAGATGTTGGATTTATTGACAATTAAATTAATCCCAAATGGGGAAGAGGATGCTGATTTAATTTCTTTAATTGCTGCTCTAAGTGCTTCGGTTGTTCTAAAATTCATTGCAGGAATTGCTCCTGTTATCCCAGATTTTAAAGCTTCGATGATCATTTTTGGAGTGGATACCAAAAACATAGGAGCCATTATTATCGGATGGTCAATTTTTAATATTTCAGTCAGCTTTTTCATGTGCCTATTTTTGTGAATTACCAGACGAAAATTAGCAAAGTATATATTTAATTTAAAGAAAAATTATGGTAAAACTTTAAGTCAAAAAAAAAGCCTTACGTTAGTAAGGCTTTGCGTGGGAGATGAGGGGCTCGAACCCCCGACCCCCTGCTTGTAAGGCAGGTGCTCTGGCTCCTCTAATCCTTTGCCTTCTAGTTCTCTAGTCCAGTGTTTTTCATAATGTACACAACTTTTGTGCACAGGAAACAAATTTAACATTATTATTTAGTCTACAAACCATCTATAAGATGAAGATTTTTCTCTTAATGCATGACCTACTCCTGAAGCAAGTTCAAAGGCATTCAAACCTCTTTGTAAGTACAAGTCTATGTAGCTGCTTTTGTTTGTACCAGTGAATAGATTGTACATT
>CAMCQL010000009.1 GCA_945877005.1 Chryseobacterium gleum | reverse complement strand
ATACTTGTTCGTTAATAATTTAGGGATGAAAGTCAATTTTGAATCATCAGAAGATGGAACATAATTTTTGGTTACAAATTTGTTTCTTGCAAATAAGATAAATACTACTGTAAGAATCACAGTCACAGCCATTAATACATATTCCGTTGTATGTGATAATTTATGTCCATGTGCAAACACTTCCGATGCTTTAAATACCGGAGATAAAAAATGTTCCAGCCAATGATTACCTCCCAAAACGTGAGGAACTCCAATAAAACCTCCTAAAGCTGCAAGAATTGCTAAAACAATTAAAGGAATCGTCATTGTTTTTGGTGACTCATGCAAATGATGGTGTTGTTCTTCTGTTCCTCTAAATGCTCCAAAGAACGTCAAGAAAAACAATCTAAACATATAAAAAGTAGTCATCAATGAACCTAGAACACCTAAGCCCCACAATAGCGGACTCACTTGAAATGCATGGGCTAATATTTCATCTTTAGAGAAAAAGCCTGAAAATGGAGGTATTCCAGAAATTGCTATAGTACCTATTAAAAAAGTCATGTAAGTAATAGGTATGTATTTTTTCAGTCCACCCATTTTTCGAATATCTTGCTCACCACCCATAGCGTGAATTACACTACCTGCACCTAAAAACAATAAAGCTTTAAAAAATGCATGCGTCATCAAGTGAAAAACTCCACCCGTAAAAGCACCTACACCTAATGCTAAAAACATGTACCCTAACTGACTTACTGTAGAATAAGCCAATACTTTCTTAATGTCATTTTGAAAAATGCCAATTGTAGCTGCAAATACAGCTGTCGCAGCACCTACAATCGCAACAACACCTAACGTTTCAGGAGCGAGTGTGTACAAAATATTTGATCTCGCTATCATATACACCCCTGCAGTTACCATTGTTGCTGCGTGAATCAAAGCAGAAACAGGTGTTGGTCCTGCCATTGCATCTGGTAACCAAGTATACAGTGGAATTTGAGCACTTTTACCCATTGCACCAACAAAAAGCAACAAGGTAATTGCAGTGATTACTGGCATATTAGAAGTTAAATTCACTGCTTCCCCAAAAACAGTAGCGTAATTGATACTTCCAAAAGTGATGTAAATCAATATTATACCTAAAACGAAACCTAAATCACCGATTCTATTAACAATAAATGCTTTTTTTGCAGCATCGTTATAACTATGATTTTTAAACCAGAAACCAATTAATAAATACGAAGCCAATCCAACACCTTCCCAACCTGCAAACATCAATAAATAATTATCACCTAATACAAGCAATAACATGAAGAAGACAAATAAATTCAAATATGAAAAGAATTTTGCGTAGCCTTCATCATCGTGCATGTATCCCATGGAATACAAATGAATCAAAAATCCAATTCCAGTTATGATTAACAACATAATAGACGAAAGTGGATCTACCAAAAATGCAATATTTACTTTAAAATCCCCTGTCGATATCCAATCAAAAAGAACTAATGTAAATGCCTTTCCATGCAATCCGTTCATTTCGAAAAAGATACCCAAAGAAATCACAAATGCACCTAATACCGCAACACTCGCTAGAATACCTGCAAAAGACTTTAAAAAATAATTTTTTCCAAGACTTATTATTAAAAATCCAATTAATGGCAATACTGGAACTAACCAAACTAACTCTTTCATTCCTATTAAAATTTAAGCTTATTAAGAAATCCTACATCGGTGGTTTCAGTATTACGATGAATCATAATAAGAATTGATAACCCTACAGCTACTTCAGCAGCTGCCACCGCCATAATGAAAAACACAAACACTTGTCCTTTTCCATCTCCATGATGCGCGGAAAAAGCAACCATTAAAAGATTTACAGCATTTAACATTAATTCAATACACATAAATATGATAATGGCATTTCTACGTACCAATACACCTATTACTCCAACCGCAAATAATATTGCGCTTAACAGAATGTAATGATTCAGAGGAATAACTTTAATTACTTCCATTTTTATTATTTTTTAGCTTATTTTTTACTTAACATAATAGCACCAACCATTGCACTCAACAACAATATTGATGAAATTTCAAAAGGCAAAGCAAATTCATTGAATAAAATCTTCCCTAAATTAGCTGTAACTCCAATAGAAGGATCTTTTTGAACGAGCGCTTGTGTTTCTGCTTTCAAAAAAGTTGCTACTAATGTTAACATTAACATTCCACCCGATAAGACACCAGCTACTTTCACCCACGTTTTATTTTTAGGTTCAGCATCCACGTTTAAATTCAATAACATCAATACATAGAGAAAAAGCACCATGATTGCACCTGCATACACGACGATATGTACAACAGCTAAAAATTGTGCATTCAATAATAAATAGTGTCCTGCAATAGCGAAAAAAGTCAAAACCAAATAAAGCACACTGTGGATTGGATTTTTAGAAAAAACTACCATAAGTGCTGATAGAATTGCTAAAAACGACAAAAAATAAAAAGCGTAATGTGTCATTTCTTTATACTATTTTAAATTATTTATTATGACTAAGTTTCTTATTTTGCTTAAATTCAAGAACAGAAGAAGTTTGTCGTTTTGTCACATCAATGCGCTCATCAATATTCTCAACTAATTTATCTTTTCCAAAAACAAAATCATTTCTTTCAAATTCAGTAGGTACCAAACGATCCGTTAAAAAAATTGCTTCTTTAGGACAAGCTTCCTCACACAATCCACAGAAGATACAGCGCAACATATTTATTTCATACTTTGCTGCGTATTTTTCTTCTCTGTACAAATTTTCTTCTCCTTTTTTACGTTCTGCAGCAGTCATTGTAATCGCTTCTGCAGGACAAGAAACTGCACATAATCCACAAGCAGTACAACGTTCCGCTCCCTTGTCGTCGCGTTTCAATACATGGTGTCCTCTGTAAACTGGACTAAATTCACGCTTTTGTTCAGGATATCTAATAGTAGCAGATTTTTTAAATAAATGCTTGAATGTGATAATCATTCCAGTAAAAATCGCAGGAAGGTATAACTTCTCAATGAAAGTCATTTCCTTTTTAACAACTAATTTTGATCTATTTGTTAGCGGTTGCATGGCTTGAATATATTAATTTAATTTACCATTCATCCACATCACAACACCTGTGACTAGGATATTTAAAATTGCAAGTGGAATCAATGATTTCCAACCTACTCGCATTAATTGATCGTATCTAAAACGAGGTAAGGTCCAACGTACCCACATAAAGAAGAAAATAAAGAAGAAAATCTTTAAAAAGAAAACAACCGTTCCTAAAGCCGTACTTAGATTCGTAGATAATCCCAATGCTTCATTAATTTCATTTTGAAAAGGGAAGTGGTGCCCACCTAAGTAAAAGGTAACAATTATTGCGGATGAGATAAACATATTGATGTACTCCGCAAATAAATACAAACCTAACTTCATACTTGAATATTCTGTGTGATATCCTCCAATAAGTTCAGATTCACTTTCAGGCATGTCAAAAGGCGCTCTGTTTAATTCAGCAAAAGAACAAATAAGAAAAATCAAAAAACCTAAAGGTTGGTAAATGAAATTAGCCAAACCAGCATCTTGCTGATCTGCAATCTCTTTTAAACTCATTGTACCTGTAGACATAATTAATGCAATAATCGCAAGACCCATTGCAATCTCATAACTAATCATTTGTGCAGAAGCTCTAATTGCACCCATTAATGAATATTTATTATTCGATGCCCAACCTCCAATCATTATACCATATACACCCATTGAAGTGACTCCAAATATATAAAGTACTCCAATGTTTAAATCAGCTATTTGAAGCGAATACGTTTTTCCGAATAGTTCAATATTACCACCCCAAGGAATTAATACACCTGCCATTAAAGCTGTCGTCATTGCTATACAAGGGCCTAAAATAAACAACGCTTTATTGGATACATTTGGAATAATTTCTTCTTTCATAAACATTTTTACTCCATCTGCTAATGGTTGTAACAAACCAAATGGTCCCGCTCTATTTGGTCCAATTCGATCTTGTAAAAAAGCTGAAATTTTACGCTCACCATAGGTAGAATACATTGCCACTAAAAGTGAAACAACAAATAAAACAACAACCAATATTACTTTAAATAAAAAATCCTCCATGACTAACCTTTATTAATTTTTTCAGCGATTTGCTTTTGGTATTTCACAATATCTTCTTTAATTTCTTTCAAATGTTCGTAATGATTTGTAGAAATTACAGATTTTCTATTGATATGTCTTGGGCCTTCGATTGTCCATTCTTTGGAATCTTTTGTATCGAATCGACAGGTATTACAAATAAAACTGTCTACTTCACCATATTGATCTTTTCTACCAGTAACTCTTAATACTTCCTCACCTTTCATCCATAAAACAACTTTTCCAGAACACGATGGACAATCTCTATGTGCATCCATTGGATTTGTAAACCAAACTCTACTTCCGAAACGGGCAGTTTTATCAGTTAAAGCACCAACAGGACATACATCAATCATATTTCCAGAAAATTCATTGTCAATATTTTTCTCAATATACGTTGAAATTTCAGCATGATCACCTCGGTTGATAATACCATGTTTTCTTTCTTCTGTTAATTGGTCGCCAACATACGTACAACGGTAACACAAAATACAACGATCCATGTGCAATTTAATCTTATCGCCGATATCGATTTTTTCATATGTTCGTCTTTCTTCCTCATAACGAGTAGCTTCTTTTCCGTGTTTGAACCCCAAGTTTTGTAGATCACATTCTCCAGCTTGGTCACATATTGGACAATCTAAAGGATGATTGATTAATAAAAACTCTACAACCCCTTTTCTAGCTTCTAAAACATCAGGACTCGTTGTATTTTCAACAACCATTCCATCCATTACCGTAGTTCGACAAGAAGGCACTAATTTTGGCATAGGACGAGGATCATTTGTAGATCCTTGCGTTACTTTCACTAAACATGTACGACACTTTCCACCGCTTCCTTCTAATTTAGAATAGTAGCACATTGCTGGTGGAACAATATCACCACCTACAGATCTAGCAGCATTAAGAATTGTTGTACCATCTGGTACTTCAATTTCAACTCCGTCGATTGTTACTTTTGCCATGTTTTTTTATTTATAGTTGTGCAAAAATTCTTAATTTAATTCAGGAGTAGCATTTACCTCCTCACTCACGAATGGTTGATGGTAAAAATGCTTTGGATCCTGGATTTTATCTGGATTATTTACGTGGTATTCAAACTCTTCTCTAAAATGTCGAATAGCACTTGCAATTGGCCATGCAGCAGCATCACCTAATGGACAAATCGTGTTTCCTTCAATTTTTTTAGCGATATCAACTAGTAAATCAATGTCTTTCATCGTTCCATGACCGTGTTCTATTCGATGCAATACTTTCTCCATCCAGCCAGTACCTTCTCTACACGGTGAGCATTGTCCACAAGATTCGTGATGGTAAAAACGAGCCAATGTCCAAGTATGACGCACGATACATGTACTATCATCCATCACAACAAACCCACCAGAGCCCAACATCGTACCACTAACAAAACCTCCTTCAGACAACGATTCATACGTCATCAATCGAGGTTCACCTGTAGCTGTCTTTGTAATTAAATGAGCCGGTAAAATTGGAACAGAAGAACCACCAGCAATCAACGCCTTCAATTTTCTACCACCTTTAATACCACCACAATACTCATCAGAATATATAAATTCCTCTACTGAAAGACCTAATTCAATTTCATAGGTTCCAGGTTTATTTATATGTCCACTTGCAGATATTAATTTTGTACCAGTACTTCTACCGATACCAATTTTCGCATATTCATCCCCCGAAATATTGATAATATGGGGAACAGCAGCAATCGTTTCAACATTGTTTACAACTGTAGGAGACGCATATAAACCAGAAATTGCAGGAAACGGTGGTTTCATTCTTGGATTTCCACGTTTACCTTCTAAAGATTCTAACAGAGCTGTTTCCTCCCCACATATATAAGCTCCAGCTCCAATTTGAACATATAAATCCAAGCAATAATCAGTTCCTAAAATATTTTCCCCTAACAATCCTGCAGCATAAGCTTCTTCGATTGCTTTTTCAAGGATACGCAACACATAAAAATATTCACCGCGAATGTAGATGTAGGAAGTCTTCGCGCCTAACGCAAAACTTGAAACAATCATCCCTTCAATCAAGGCATGAGGAATCTTCTCCATTAAATACCTGTCTTTGAAAGTTCCAGGTTCACTTTCATCGGCATTACATACCAGGTAACGAGGTTTTTCAGATTTTTTATCAATAAAACTCCATTTCATTCCTGCAGGGAAACCAGCACCTCCACGTCCTCTTAATCCAGATTTTTTAACCTCTTCCGTAATATCGTCAGGAGCCATTGTTTTCAACGCTTTTTCTGCAGCTGAATAACCTCCCATTTTTCGGTACACTTCTAACGTTTCTATTCCTGGTACGTTTACGTGTTCTAATAATAATTTTCTGCCCATTGTACGTAATAATCTCTATGTTAACAATATCTTGAACGTATGTTTGCAGCACGTAATTTTTCCAATAACGCATCTGCTTTTTCATCATCTAAATTTTCATGATAATCTGCACCGCACTGAAGCATTGGAGCAGTACCACAAGAACCTAAACATTCGACAGTTTTTAAAGTAAACATTCCATCTTCAGTAGTTTCACCAACTTTAATGTTCAATTTCTTTTCAAAATGTGCTACCAAATCATCAGCACCATTTAACATACATGGACCTGTTTGACACACTTCCAATAAACATTTCCCAACAGGATTTAGGTTAAACATCGAATAAAAAGAAGCAACCTCATATACTTCAATTGGCTTAATGTTCAAAATAGAAGCAACATAATCCATTACTTCTGGACTTAACCAACCATCAAATTCTGCTTGTGCAACATGCAAAACAGGTAAAAGAGCAGACTTATGTCTCCCTTCTGGATAACGACGTATTAATTTATTTACTACCTCTAATGTTTCAGATGAAAAAACAATTTCTTTTGACATATCGATTCTTTTACAACAAATTACGCATCTAACTCACCAGCAATTACATTCAAACTACTCAATGTTAGAATTGCGTCCGAAAGCATTGCTCCTTTAATCATTTCACTATATGCTTGATAATAAATAAAACATGGCCTTCTCAAACTTAATCTAAAAGGAGTTCTACCACCATCGCTAATCATATAAAACCCTAATTCTCCATTTCCACCTTCCACGCTGTGGTATACTTCTCCAACTGGAACATTGGATTCACCCATCACAATTTTAAATTGGTAAATCAACGCCTCCATATTGTTATAAACTTCTTCTTTTGGAGGTAAATAGATTTCAGGAACATCCGCATGGATAGGTCCTTCAGGAAGTTTTGCAATCGCTTGTTTGATAATACTTAATGATTGATGCATTTCTTCTTGACGTACCATAAAACGATCATAAGTATCTCCATTCACGCCTACTGGAATTTGAAAATCAAAATCCTCGTATGAAGAATAAGGAGTAGCAACACGTACGTCATAATCAACACCAGCAGCTCTAAGATTCGGACCTGTAAATCCATAATTCAAAGCACGTTCAGCAGAAATTGGACCAGCACCTATAGTCCTATCCATAAAAATTCTGTTTCTACTTAGCAAGGTTTCGAACTCTGTCAATGCATTAGGTAAACTTTCTACAAAAGCATGAATTTTATCCCACGCTCTTTTAGGAAAATCTCTTTCTAAACCACCTATTCTTCCCAAATTTGTCGTTAACCTAGCGCCGCAAATCTCTTCGTATATTTCATACACTTTTTCTCTTTCTTGGAAAACATACAAAAAGCCACTCAAAGCACCAGTATCTACACCAATTACACTATTACAAATTAAATGATCCGCAATACGCGCTAACTCCATTAGAATAACACGTAAGTATTGAGCTCTTTTTGGAACCTCAATACCCAGTAATTTCTCCATTGTCATATGCCAACCCAAATTATTGATAGGCGATGAACAATAGTTCATTCTGTCTGTAATCGTAGTAATTTGATAGTAAGCTCTTCTTTCTGCTAATTTTTCGAATGCTCTGTGGATGTAACCAACTGTTGGAACAGCGTCGATGATAATATCACCATCCATCGTAAGAATATTCTGGAAAATTCCATGCGTTGCAGGATGGGTAGGTCCCAGATTTAAAATGGAATACCCTTTTTTTTCAATTTCTGCCCGCTTTTTTTCTAAATCTGTTGTGTTCATAGTTTTCTATACTAGCACTATTATCTACCAAATTTACTATCGTCCTTATCTTCACGCGTACCATCTTCTAAAGGATACTGTTTACGCATAGGAAAATAAGGTTGGTCTTCCATGTTTAATATTTTCACCAAATTCGGATGTCCCGTAAACTGAATTCCAAAAAAATCGAATGTTTCTCTTTCTAACCAATTTGCTGCAGAAAACAAAGGAGTGACACTAGGAACTTGAATATGAATTTCAGAAGTAAAAACTTTTAAACGTATACGTTGGTTTTTTACTAAATCATGAAGTTGATAAACAACACTATATTCTTCTTCTTTTGAATTATCAGGAAAATGAACCCCACATAATGATGTCAAAAACTGAAATTTATATAACTCAAAATCATATAAAAACTTCATTACATCGAGAATTTTCTCTTTTTTTACTACAAACGTTGGAAAATCTATAATTAGAGATTGAGAAACAATAGCGTCTCCAAATTTATCTTGCAATGACTTTCCTATTTCTTGAGTTACGTTTTCCATATTATTCGATTCCGTAAGATGCTAATAACTCATTATATTCAGGTGAATTTCTTCTTCTTAAAGATTCTTTACCCACTAACTCTTGAACTCTTAAAATACCATCAATTACTTGTTCTGGTCTTGGTGGACAACCTGGTACATATACATCTACTGGAATAATACGATCAATCCCTTGCAGTACACTGTAAGTATCGAAAATTCCACCACTTGAAGCACATGCGCCCATAGCTAAAACCCAACGTGGTTCAGCCATTTGTAAATACACTTGTTTTACAACAGGAGCCAATTTTTTAGAAATCGTTCCCATCACCATTAATAAATCAGCTTGTCTTGGAGAAAAACTTAATCTTTCAGAACCAAATCGTGCTAAATCGTAATGAGAAGCCATCGTTGCCATAAATTCAATACCACAGCAAGAAGTTGCAAAAGGTAATGGCCAAATGGAGTTTTTTCTTGCTAAACCAACCACTTGATCTAACGAAGTTGCAAAAAAACCTGCTCCTTCAATTCCTTCTGGAGCTTTGGTAATATTTACATTTGTTTCTATAATATCTTTCTCTGTACTCATAATGTGAATTATTTATCTTCCCATTTTAATGCTCCTTTTTTAACAACATAAAAAAAGCCCAATAACAGAAGTCCTATAAAAATAAACATTTCAACTAAACCAGTTGTTCCAAGTGCTTTGAAATTTACTGCCCATGGGTACATAAAAATTACCTCAACATCAAAAAGAACAAACAATATTGCTACCAAAAAATATTTAATTGAAAAAGGAACGCGCGCATTACCTTGTGACTCAATTCCACACTCAAAAGAATTTAACTTTCTTTTACTCTTTCTAGAAGGGCCTAAAAAATGCGTTGCAACAATGGTTGTTACCACAAAACCTAAAGCAACGCCTAATTGAATCAATATTGGAACATAACTTACTGGTGTTTCCATAACACTATAATATTAACTTAAAACAAATATTATCAATTGGTTAAATCAAGATTAAAAGGTTTTATTTCCTTTCATATCCTGAAAAACAGCGATAATCAATCTGCTAAATTATACAATTTTAATTTTTTTTAACATAGAATCGAAATAAATTAACAATCGAAACAACTTACTAAGAACTACAAAAAATAAGTAAAACATTTATATGTGAGTATTAATCTTCTCATTCCCATTAATTAACAACTCAAAATAAAGGAAGTATTCCTATTTTTTACTACTAAAAATTAGATCAAAAAATTTATAAATCTACCAACTTAAATAAAAGTAATTAAATGAATGGAAAGTTGAGATATTAATCATATCCCCTCAAAGATATTGAGTTGATTGACTCTTGTTGTTCAATCAAAAAACAGTAATATTACGCGGTAAAAGTACTCTTTGGGAGTTGCGATTTTATTAACTAATAAATTATATTAAATGAAAAAACTTGTATCAATTGTTTTAATTTCAGTAGGTTCGATGAAATTAAATGCACAATTAATTACGCCAAAAGCAAGTCCATTGGCAAAAATGGAACAAAAAGTAGGTTTAACAGATATCAAAATAGAATATTCAAGACCGAGTAAAAACGGTCGTACAATCTTTGGTGATGTTGTACCTTACAATGAAATATGGAGAACAGGAGCTAATGAAAATACCAAAATAACAACTACCGACCCACTTATCTTCGGAACAGATACACTTAAACCTGGAACCTATGCTCTATTTGTAAAACCAACAGAAAAACAATGGGAAATTTACTTTTACACAGAAATAACAAATTGGGGAGTACCATCGACTTGGTCTGAAAGTAAAATCAGTATTAAACAAATAAAAGCAGTTACAACATTACAAGAAACTATCGAAACCTTTACGATTTCAATGGATGATTTAGAAAACGAATCCGCAACATTGAATTTTGCTTGGGATAAAGTAAAAGTAAGTGTACCGTTTCAACTTTTAACAAATCAAAAAGTTCTAAGTAACATACAGAAAGTTATGAATGGACCTAGTGCTTCTGATTATTACGCAGCTGGTAATTATTACTTCACTTCTAAAGTAGATCTAAAAAAAGCATTAGAATGGGTTTCAAAAGCATTAGAACTGCAACCAGATACTTATTACATGATGCGAACAAAGGCGATGATTCAAAAAGAATTAGGAGATATTAAAGGTGCAGTTGAAACAGCGAAGAAAACAATTGTGCTTGCTGAAAAAGCGGGAAACAAACAATATGTTACGATGTTAACGAACTACATTAAAGAATGGGAGACAAAAAAATAAACAAATAAACTTTAAGAACATTATAGTGTTAAAAGCCCTTAGAACAAATTTAGTTCTAAGGGCTATTAAATTTAAGAATCATACAAATAAATCTTGAGCAATTTTATCTGCAAAGAATTTACCTTTTTGAGTTAACATTAAATGATTGTCTTCAATATAAACCAAATCATCCATTTCTAATTCTTTCAATTTATTATTGAAAAATACTGAAAAAGACAGTACAGAATTTAGTTTGTTTAAATCGACTCCCCAGATAGTACGTAATCCAATAAGAAGTAATTCATTAAAAACATCAGATTTTGATAATAATTCAAAATCAAACTTTGGATTTATCTCAAATATACCCTTCATATATTGGTGATTATTTGACACATTCCAAGAACGATGAATTGTATCATAAGAATGTGCAGAAGGTCCAACACCTAAATAGTTTTTTCCTTTCCAATAATTTGAATTATGAAGAGAATAAAAATTAGGCTTTCCAAAATTTGAAATTTCATAATGAACAAAGCCATTTTCATTTAATTTCTTCTGTAATAATTCGAACTGTAAAGCTTGATCATCGTTCTCACTAATCTGAACTTTATTAGACTTCACCCACGTATCCAAAACAGTGTTTTTTTCAACGCTTAAACAGTACGCAGAAATATGTTGAACCTGCAGGCTCAATGCTCTTTCAATTTGATGTTCCCAAGCCTCTAATGAAAGACCTGGAAGTCCATACATCAGATCAATGGTAA
Source organism: Chryseobacterium gleum (assembly GCA_945877005.1). Classification (GTDB taxonomy): domain Bacteria; phylum Bacteroidota; class Bacteroidia; order Flavobacteriales_D; family Crocinitomicaceae; genus CANHVK01. Next base: position 8,799 of record CAMCQL010000009.1, on the reverse strand, counting down.
TGTTAGAAATCCCCCCTTGTTTAGCGAATTGAATTGCTTGAAAACTTTGTGTTACATTATGAGCTCGATTCATCCATTTTAGTACTTCCTCATCAAAAGATTGAATACCGATACTTAAACGATTAATGCCTGCATATTTCCAAGAATGAACCAACTCTAAAGTGATATCATCAGGATTAGTTTCTAAGGTAATTTCAGGTGTATCTGTAACGATAAAAAATAAATAAATGGTTTCAATAATTTTAGAAAGTCCTACTAAATTAATCAAACTTGGAGTTCCACCTCCAAAATAAATAGTTTCGACGAATTCACCCTTTAAATAATCACTTCGCTGTTTCAATTCTTCAACAATTGCATCAATCATTTTATCTTGATACGAATGATACGTCGTGCTAAAATGGAAATCACAATAGGTACATTTGTTTTTACAGAAAGGGATATGTATATAAATACCAGCCATGATTACAATTTAATAAATTTAGAAGTAACACTACCATAGTCAGTGATAGCTTTTAATAGATACATTCCAGGTGAAAAATTAGAAATAGGAACAAAAATAGAACGATCATTTGTAACCAATTCCAAAACAGATTTACCATCTTGAGAAAAAATAGATATTGACTTAATTTGATCAGAAGAATGTGTTACTCTAATACCTATTTCATTAGTAGGATTAGGGAGTATTTCAAGAAAATTATTGTTATCCGTATTACATACTTCTTTACTGAAAACTGAGCCAAAATTAGTAGCTTCATCAACCACACTCAGGACGATTGCGCCTTTGGAATCCAACAAGAAAAAATGTCCGTTTTTTGAATCGAAATTTATACCATTTTGAGCACGATCAAGAATTGAAAAAAGATGACAATTTTCCGTTAAGCAAATCGGAGTAATCATTTTTTTTTGAGTGGTGGAAAACATATATGGTCCACCGGAATAAATGATCGAATCATTTACATCCTTTAACATCCAACGAGTATCATTTCCATACAAATCAGGCAGAAAATCTACGGTATATTTTTGACTCAAACTAGCTACTTCAAAAGATGAATGATACACATTATTTTGTTCAACATCACCGATTAAAAAAGTATCTAAAAATAGTCTTACCGAAAACTTATACTTACCATCCATCAACTTAAAATTAGGGAGAGTTAATGTGTCAATTTGGTAGTTAGAAATACTTCCATTCCAATCAATACTTCCTTCATATTTATCGTTCAAATAGTAACTTACTTTAGCATGCTTAAGGGGTACATTACCAGAGGAAGAAAGATATATTTTTGGTGAAATTTCATTTGAGCAAAACCGAGATTTTAAGTTAGAACTTGCGAAAAACAGAAAAGGATCAGTAAATGAATTCTTACCTGATTCTTTTGATTTAAATTGCCCATTGCACGAAGTTCTACCCGAGTTAATAGGGTCTAACCAATGCATTAATTGCTTGGAAGAGTCTTTTTGGTCGTTCCATGCAAATTTAAACATACCGTAATAATCAGTTTGAAATTGCGAATTACAATCAGAATCACCCCCATGAAGCTGTCCAATGACCCTATGAAACTCATCAAATAAAGGAGCGCCAGAGGAGGCGTTTTGAGTGATACCGTATTCCCAGAAAGTTCTCCAATGATTCAGAGGAAATCCCGGTTCGTAGTAATCTTTAACCAATGAGTCCGAATCGCACGAGATTTTCTTAAATTCTCCCATAGGATGGTGAATTGAAACACCAATTTTTGGAGTTGTTATAGATGCACTCCAACCATTGTAAAACACCTCCCATTTATCCTCAGGAAAACGAGATAATTCACACAACATAAAATCAGAATTTTCATCCCTAGCTTTTAAAAAAGAGCCAGAAATAGATTGATTCAATCGAACTAAAGAATCCGTAAGTTGGTCCACTGAAGAACTGCTATTTAAAGGGATTTCCCAATTGAATCGAAAAACCCATTTAGAAGGATCGTCTCCGCAATGAGCTGCAGTTAATAAATAGGGTTTAATAGGTCCATTCGTTGTAGTTAACATTGTGCCAGTGCATATACCACCAGATGAATTTAAAATCATTACTACTGATTTTTTTTGCAATTCAAAGCCTTTTCCTAGATCACTATTTACATCAAAATTACAGGATGAAAAAGGAGAAATAACAGAAGAATTTAGCGATCTAAATCCATGGATAATTTTATTCAAAAACAAGGTTGAAGAACCCTTATTTAAATCAGGTTCCACAAGTTCGATGACAACATTATCGCCTAATAAAATGTCAGAAGAATAAGACGCTAAAGATGAAAAAAAAGAGGTGTTTATAGGTCCTATAAATTTAGTAGAATTAGTTGAAACTATATAAAAATAAGAACCCTTCTTAAGAGCAACATTAGAGAAAATAAAATTCAATGAAATAGCATTTTTGCTTTCAATTCCCAAGTGGTACACCCATTCATTATTGGTGTTTTTATAAGGAATAACCTCATCAAAAACGGAACGATTTACATCAAAAGGAATTCCATATTTATAAATTTTTTCACGTGAATTAGATTCCAACAATTTACTTTTTTGAACTTCAGATTGGTTATCTACCATCGGTAAAATCAAATAAGAAATTGCATTTCTTTTTTTTAAACTCAAATAATTTGGTAAAGAATCAAAAGGCGCGGTAAAAGAAAAAAAAGGGAGAATTAAAAAAAAGAAGAAAACGAAACGAAACTTAAAATTCGAATAACAACTAACTGAATTATTTTTATAAAATGAAACCATACAATTACACATCTCCCTTATTCGACAACATAATAGCTACTGATTTGGTAGAACTAAAATGAGCTAATAAAATAATAATAATTACCGTAAAAGGAACACTTAACACCATGCCAACTACACCCCAAATTGCACCCCAAATTGAGAGAGAAATCAAGGCTACAAGAGGGCTAATATTTAATGAATTTCCTAGTAATTTAGGTTCTAAAAAATTACCAATTACAAGTTGAATTATACTCAAAAAAAGTAAAAGATAAATCGAAATTTGAAAATTTTCGAACTGAATTAAAGCAAAAAATGAAGGTAAAATTACCGCTAAAAAAGGGCCAACAACAGGAATAAAATTGAAAATAAAAATACAAATTGCCCATAAAAAAGGAGAATCAATATGATAAAAATAAAGTAAAATGAAGCAAATAATAGATGATAAAAAACTTATAAAAGATTTTAAACCTATGTAATTTGTAATTGATTTTTGAATGTTTTTAAACAACAATTCTGTCTCGATTCTTTTCTGTTCATCCGAGAAGACTAAACGCATTTTTTTCTTAAAATTAGACTCTTCTAAAAAGAAAAAAAGCACATAAAATAATACAATAATTAAACTTCCAAAAGTACTTGTAATGGAATCAATTATAGTATTTATGTGATTTGAAAGATTAAACTTATTGATACTTTCTTCAATTTGAGAAGAAATATTTAGATTAAATTGATGTTCAATTTTAAGCATCATACGTTCCAAATTACCCTGGTATTTCTCTAATGAATGAATAAAATCGTAACCGTTTGAATAGATAGAACTGATCAAAAATCCGAGTGAAGAAAATATAAGGAATGCAGAAAATAAATTTTTAAACCATGAAGGCACTTTCGTTTTTAATGTACTGTTTTTGTCTAAAAATCTACGTATTGCACCAATTAAAAAATACAATAAAAGAGAAAAAATTACAGGAATAAAGATAGATTTAGCGATAAATAATATAAAACCAACTCCAATAAGCAGTAAGATCGTATTGGAATAAGATGTACTCTTCATGGATTTATCTATATTATTTTACTACAAATCGGAAATCAATTACTCACCTCATCTTCAATAAAGAACGTGAATATTCCTATTAATTTAAATCTATTGTACTTTTTATACGAAAAAGAAAAAAAAGAGTTTCTATTTTTACATACAATCAATTACTAAAATAATGGAATACATACAACCAAAGGACTTAGCTCTCCCTAAAGGACATTACACTCCTGCAATCGTTCACAACCAAATTGTATACGTATCGGGTCAACTTCCTATCAAACAAGATGGAAGTATTGAATTAGGTAATATTGAGAATCAAACTGAATTATGTATGAAAAACATACAACTAATTCTAGAATCAGCTCATAGTAATCTCTCCCATACCATTAAATTTACTATTTATACCAGTAATATTGATTTATGGGAGAAAATAAACAATGTATACACTAACTTCTTAGGAAACCATAAACCAGCTCGAGTGGTTGTTCCTTGTGCTAACTTACATTATGGGTGTTCAGTAGAAATTGAATGTATCGCTGCAGTAATAATTTAATAACGATTCGTAAACTCTAATTTATACACATCTGGCAGTTCAGAATCATCAAACATGGATATGTTTAAATCTTTGATATATCCGTTTTCAATTCCATATACCCAACCGTGTATACCAAACTTTTTGCCGTTTTTCCATGCCCCTTGAACAATTGAGGTTTTAGCTAAATCTTTTACTTGCTCAATCACATTGATTTCGACAAAACGATCAAAACGCTCTTTTTCATTCGTAATCGCATTTAATTCTTCCTGATTCAATCGATAGACATCTTTAATATGACGGATCCAATTATCGATAATTCCAATGTGGACATTTTTCATCGCTGTTTGTACTCCCCCACAACCATAATGACCGCATACAATCACGTGTTTTACTTCAAGAACATTGATTGCGTAATCTAAAACACTTAACATGTTCATATCAGAGTGAATTACCATGTTTGCTATGTTTCTATGAACAAAAACCTCTCCTGGCTGTGCACCAATGATTTCATTTGCAGGTACTCTTGAATCAGCACACCCAATCCATAATAAAGGTGGTTTTTGCCCTTTTGCTAAATTTTCAAAAAATTCAGGGTCAATTTCCAATTGTTTTGCAACCCATCTTTTATTGTTTTCTAATAAATTTGTATATAACTTATCCATAATTTAATGTGTATTTGAAGGTATAATTTTTTTAATTCTAATTCTTTTTACTTCGATATTTTTACTTGGAGCAGTATAAAAAATGTATTCATTGATCAACTCTAAAATATCATAATCCAATTCTTGTGTATTCGACCCGTCGATTACCAGCAAAGCATCTTCTGGTATTTTTTTTAATGTTTTAGCGATATTTGCTTTATTTAGAAAAGATACTTCTTCCGACAAGCGTATAATATATTTGTCTTTGTTTTCAGAAATGTCAAATGTTTTTTCCACACGACATTTATTTCTAAACTTCTTTCTAAGAATAAAGAAAATTGCAACAGCCATACCGATTGCAATTCCATTTAATAAATCAGTTAATAATACACTTATAATCGTCACAACGAAGGGAAGAAATTGCTCTATTCCTAATAAATACATTCGTTTATATAACCCTAACTTTGATAATTTATATCCCACCAAAATTAAAATTGTCGCTAAAGAAGCTAAAGGAATTAGATTCAGGATGGATGGAATAAAAACTGCGCAAACAATTAAAATAACACCGTGTAAAATAGCCGATAATTTAGATTCAGCTCCTGCAGAAATATTGGCTGAACTACGAACAATTACTTGTGTTACAGGTAATCCTCCAATTAAACCTGAAAGTGTGTTACCAACACCTTGCGCAATCAACTCACGACTACCATTTGTACGTTTTTTCTTCGTATCCATCTTATCTGTCGCTTCAACACTTAACAATGATTCTAAACTTGCAACAATAAAAATCACTACCGCAACTTTATAGACATCAAGCGACAACAATGTTGAAAAATCAGGAAAATAAAAAAGCGTTGAAATAGCACCCAACGAAGAAATAGAAGGTAACTGAACCAAATGTTGCGACTTTAAATAAAATGGTGAATCTAAAACATAAAAAAGTTGATTAGATAAAATGCCTACAAGAACTACAATCAAAGCGCTAGGAACAATCTTCGTGAATTTTGAGTTTTTAAACTTTTCTAATTCAAACACAAGTATAATTACGAGTGATAATACACTAATAATAATTGCACCTGGACTAAATTTAGAAATTGCAAACAGGATTTCAGAAAACGTATTGTGACCATCACTTTGTAAAAAGGATTCATCCCCCATAAAATCAGCATCGTAACCCACTGCATGAGGCACTTCTTTCAATATCAATGTGATACCAATTGCTGCTAGCATTCCTTTAATCACAGAGGATGCAAAGAAGTTACTTAATATTCCAAACCCTAAACTACCAGCGATCACTTGTAAAATACCAGCGATTACTACTGCAGTTAAAAAAGCTTCATAGCTCCCTAATGTTGAAATTGCACTTAATACAATCGTTATTAAACCTGCTGCAGGACCTGATACACCTAACCTTGAATTACTAATTGCACCAACAACAATACCACCTATTGCACCCGCAATAATTCCAGTAAACAACTTCGTTTCGTCACCAGTAGAAGCATAGGCAACACCTAAGCATAAAGGTAATGCAACAAAAAACACGACAAAACTTGCAGGAAGATCTTCCTTCCAATTCTTAAATATAGAAAACATAATATAAATGAAATAGTGAAAAATTATTACACTCCTATTGGAGTAAAAATTAAATCGAGCCTATTTATTTATTGGAGGAGGTGTAAAACAACCTAAAATTGGAGATGCATATGAATTCCCCCTATATTGACGCAGGGAACGCAATGAAAAAACAGAAGAAACACCTTGAAACTTCTGTAACGTAAAAAAGTTCAATTGATTCGATAAAATCTGAATACTTTCAATACTTGTCTCATTCTCGCTTTCATTCTCACTTTCTGACTCAGATTCTGACTCATCGGATAAAATAAAATCTTTAGAAATATCAAATTTTGAATTACTTAACGCGGCAAAAACGCACGACATTCTTGTAAAGCTAATCGCCAACAATAACACCAAGAAAAATAACTGTTTAATTTGATTCATAATCATTATGATTACTTAAGGTAACAAATATAAAGATAGATATTAAATGAACTAATGATTTAAATTAAAATTTTTAATGAAATAAAACAAATTGTGATAATTAATTAAACACTAAATTTGGACCATGAAATTGATGACAGCACGTTTATTGAGTGTATTTACAGCATGTACTTTGCTATTTATATTACTCTTAAATGTATTTTCATTAAATGCGGCATCCATTTCATCTAATAAAAAGATTCATTTCCAAAAACATCAGGTATCTGAAAATATTACCAATTTCTTTGAGGACATAGAAGAAGATGAGGAAGATATTCAAGACCTTCATCTTGTTACTGATAATAATTATTTTCAACTGTTCGATAGTCAAGGTTTCTTTATTCTGAGAAAATCAAAAACGAACCTACTTAGAACTCGAAATAATTCAACAACCTCAATTCCTAAATGGTTGTTTGTAAGACATATATTGCTGTGATTTAATCACCAAATGTGAATCTCAATTCACATTCGATGATTTTAATGAATTTTCTTCACAGTTATTGTTATGGAAACCAAAGAAGAGGGGTTTAATCTAATGTCTACCATTCAACAAATTAAAAAGTATCTACCATCGCAGGAAAGGGTTGGTCTTGAAAGCTTTGCAAAGCGTTTAAAAAGATATAATCTTTTAAAGATACTTGCTCGATTTCAAGGGCATTCTTTTGAGTACCCTCGTACCGCATTTGTCTTCTTGCTTGCTTGTTTAGGAATGGCTGGATTTCCAATTACTCCAACAATGATTGGGGAAGACTTAATTTTCTCTTCTGTTAAAGAAGATCAATATTTTTTAGCTTTTTTCTTGTCTATAAGTTTAATTATAGATGGATTGGCTTTGGTTAGAATGTATGCTAGGTTGTTTTTAGGTCCTCATGTAAAAACCTATCATTCAGTTGCATACAAATCAAGTTGATGAATTTAAATTTCAATAAAATGAATACAAAAAATAAAATGAAGATTCCAAAAGATGGAATACAAGGTTTAAAAGAAAACTTTACTTCAGATGCTTTATCTGGTTTTTTGGTCTTTTTACTTGCCTTACCCCTGAGTTTAGGTATTGCAAAAGCTAGTGAATTTCCGGCAATTTATGGATTGGTAACAGCGATGGTTGGTGGGATTCTAGTGAGCCTTATTGCAGGATCAAAATTAACAATAAAAGGACCTGCTGCGGGATTAATTGTAATTGTGGCTGGATCAGTGACAGATTTTGGTGGTGGTGAAGAAGGTTGGCACATGGCACTAGGAGCCATAGTGATAGCTGGTGTTTTTCAGGTGTTATTTGGTGTGTTAAAATTAGGGAAACTAAGTGATTTTTTTCCGCTTTCAGCTGTGCACGGGATGCTTGCAGCAATAGGAATCATTATCTTTAGTAAACAAATTCACCTACTAGCAGGAATAAATCCTTTGACACATGATGGTAAATCTATAGTAGAACCTTTAGAGCTTTTAGAATTAATTCCTTCCACACTCTCACATTTTTTTATTCACAAAGAGGTTGCTATTATCGGTTTAATTAGTCTAGGCATTGTATTTGGTTGGCCGATGATTAAAAGAGGATTTCTTAAAAAAATTCCGGCTCCATTAGTTGTATTAATTGTTGCAATTCCTTTAGCAAGACTAATGGGAATTCACAATGTGCCAGAACATACTGAAAACGGAATTCTAGTTAAAGCATTCAATCCTTTAGTGAGTTTTGATAAAGGGTTTTTTGATATTATAGGAGTAAAAGTAAGCTTTGACGGATTAAATCAAATCGGAACATTTATTAAATACGTAATCATGTTTGCTTTGGTTGGAAGTTTAGAAGCTTTACT
>CAMCQL010000008.1 GCA_945877005.1 Chryseobacterium gleum | reverse complement strand
AAAGTAAACAGCTAGGTTTTAATCTAGCTGTTATTAATGGAATGTTCTATTTAACATAATATTAATTATAAGACAAAATAAAATTATTTTAAATTGGCAGATAATCAACATAAGTCCAATAACCCAAATCTTTAGAAAATGTTGAATGTTCGTAGATGAACTCTATTTTTCCTTTTTCAATATAAGTTTTTCTTTTTGAAAAATTAGATCTAGTTGACGGATGATGGCTTATTTCTAGAAAATCTCCATATTGATACACAAATGCTACATACCTTGCTCGCATTAATTCGAGTGCATTATTTGCTGAATTTATATCAATATGTATACGACCACAACAGTCTGTGTAAATACTTCCTGATCCACAGGTACAGATTTGGCAATTAACACCCATACATTATGTTAAATAGAATTCTACTTAATTTCATGGAATTTAATTCCTAATTCTTTTTCAAGTGATCTAATAAAACGAATTTCTTTTGATTCAATAAATGCGATTGACAAACCCAATTTACCAGCTCGACCAGTTCGACCACTTCTATGAATGTAATTTTCTAATTGATCAGGTAATTCAAAGTGAACAACAAAAGATAAATCATTAATATCTAAACCTCTAGCTGCTATGTCCGTTGCGACGATAAATTGATATGTTCCTTTTTTAAACATTCTCAATACTTTTTCTCTTTCTTTTTGGTCTAAATCACCATGAAGCGCACCAACATTACAATTTAATTTTTGAAGTTTATCCGCTAAAAATTGAGTAGTTACTTTGGTTTTACAAAAAAAGATTCCGGACTTATTTTTTTGTGTTTTTAGAAAGAAAGATAAATAGTCTATTTTTTGTTTAGGTGGGCAAATAAAAAATTGATGTTCAATCGAAACATTGATAGATTTAATTTTATTTACCTGAATACGTTTAACATCTTCAGAAAGATATTTTTCTATCATTACCTCTAGTTCATTCGGGATAGTTGCAGAAAATAACCACGTAAAACTTTGTTTGTGTGTTTTATTAAGTATAATGTCTACCTCTTTTTGAAACCCCATTTTCAGCATTTCATCTGCTTCATCTAAAACAACCGTTTTAACATTGGTAAGACTTATCGCACCACGTTCAAGTAAATCGATTAATCTACCGGGTGTTGCAACAATGATTTGTGTAGGTTTTCTTAATGCATTGATTTGTAGTTCAATCTTTTCACCTCCATAAACCGCTTTACTGAAAACACCTTGGGTATACTTAGTAAGTTTAAATATTTGTTTATTTATTTGTTGGCATAATTCTCGCGTTGGTGCTAAAATTAATGTCTGGATCATTGTATCTTGTGAATCAATCGCCTGTAAAATTGGTATTGCAAATGCAGCTGTTTTCCCTGTTCCAGTTTGAGCTTGCCCAATAAAATCACTTCTATTACCTAGTAAAAAAGGAATTGTTTTTAATTGAATTTCAGATGGTTCAATAATATTGTTTTCAACTAATGCTTTAATTATATAATCTTCTACACCTAATTCTTTAAAGTTACTCACAATTTAGTTTTTAGTTAATTTTCTTTTTCTTCTAAAATATTTTCCCAATAATCATTGAGGTAAGCTTGTAATTTTCGTCCCAACGTATTAAAATATCTTTTTGTGCGGTACCCCCCTACCCATACGATTCCTCGAATTGCATTTGTTAAAAACACTTCTTCGGCGGCCAATAAATTTTGAGGTAAAATTGTACATTCATACACTTTTATTCCATGTTGGATTGCTAAATTAATGATTTGCATACGCATCGTTCCAGCCAAACAACCTTCCTCCAAGCTTGGTGTGTATAAAACGCCATTACTTACAAGAAACAAGTTAGAATTAGAACTTTCTAAAATCGCGTCTTTTTCATTCACAATGAGTAAATCTTCTAAGTGTTTTTCTTTAGCAGCAATTGCTGTCATAACATACAACAAACCATTTTTAGTCTTGTAGTTGGATAAAAAATTCTTTTGTTTTTTAATTTCTGTATAAATATCAATTTCATATCCTTTTGAGTTTAACTCAAAAAAATTCGAATCATAGGGATATACTTCAATAAAATAATTCACTTCATTGGAATCAGGAATATATGTTCCTCCAATTGCTCTATCTAATGAAATACGACATTTCCCCCCTTCTGAAATTTCAGAAAGTTCAGTCAATTCGATGATACGCTCATTAAAAAATCCAGGTGTAAAATAAGAAGGTATTCTTAATTTAAGTGCGTGTGCCCCTTCAATCATTCGATTAAAATGATTGAGTACATTAATCGGCTGACCATACATAATTCGAATTGTTTCAAACAATCCGTCTCCATATAAGTAGGATCTATTACCAGCCGCAATTGTCGCTCCATCATTTGGTAATACTTTACCATTGTTATTAACAAATAGATTTCCCATTTTATTTAAAAATTAAATGAATAAAATCAATTCCTTTTTGGTGGTTGATTAGTAAGGTATAAGCAATTCCAAATAATGCGCCTCCTAAATGAGCGTCGTGGGCAATATTAGATGCTGATTTCTTAAATGCCCAATATTCGAACGCAAGATATAGAGGTCCAAAAATATACGCCGGAATAGGAATAGGTAGGAAAATCAACCCCATTTGCATGGTTGGATTCCATAAAACACCTGCGAAAATTATTGCAGAAACTGCACCTGAAGCACCTACCGAAACATAATTCGAATTATTTTGATGAGTAACAAAAGGCCAAATTGTAGAGAAAAGTCCCCCAGCAAAAAAAAGTATAAAATAATGCAATGCTCCAATTGAGGTTCCAAAGGTAAATAGAAATGAGTTCTCAATTAATTGTCCGAACATATAAAAAGAAATCATGTTAAAAAGCAAATGCTGCCAATCAGCATGAATGAAAACATGCGAAAAGAATCGATAATAATTTTGTTGATGCTTACATAGGTATGGAGAAAAGGCAAACTTAGACAGTAGTTGATTATCCTTAAATCCTATTATTGAAATAATACTTATTACGATTATTATTAGAATAGTATACATGAGTTATTTATTGCTGATATAAATATACGAATAATGCTTAGTTTGAAGGGGAAATGAAGTTCAAATCAATCAAATAGAGGGTTAAATTGATCCTTTTTTCTTATATTTACACTAAATATAGAATTTATGAAGTACTACATTGCGCTACTTTTTGTTTGTATGTTTGGTTTATTTTTTGGACAAACAGCTGAAGAATATTTGGATCTGGGTCTTACAAAAAGTGCAGAAGGGAATCATAAATCTGCAATCAATGAATTTAATAAAGCATTAAAAATCAACCCTAATTTTACAGATGCTTATGTGAATCGTGGTATTTCAAAATCGAAATTAGGCGATTATCGAGGTGCGATTTCTGATTATTCTAAAGCATTATCAATTAATCCAAAATCGAGTGAAACTTTGAATCGAATCGGTGAAGCAAAAAACATGCTTGGTGATTACAAAGAAGCTATTAAAGATTTTAATAAAGCCATTAAAATCAATAAAAAATTAGCTATAGCTTACTTTAATAGAGGTTTTTCCAATTTATCTGTTGGTTTTTATAAATGGGCTATAGAAGATTTTACAAAAGCCTTGAGTATCAATAATAGCATGCCGGAAGCCTATTTTGAACGTGGTAATGCCTTCAGCGGTTTAGGGAAATACAATGCTGCAATTTCTGATTTCGATAAAGCACTCTCTCTTAAGTCTGATTTTAGTAAGGCATATGTTTCTAGAGGCTTAGCGAAAATAAAAACTGGTGACAAAGAAAATGGTTGTTCTGATTTTGCGAAAGCAAATGAACTTGGTGACAAGTCTGTACAACCAATAATGAAATTACATTGTACAAAGCCAGAATAATTTCATAGGAGATTTCTAAAATGAGTAAAAGTTTTGAACTTTTAGAAAAATACTGGGGGTACACTTCCTTCCGACCATTACAAGAAGAAATTATTGAAGCAAGTATTTATGGAAAGGATGTTTTTGCGCTTCTTCCTACTGGTGGCGGTAAATCCATTTGTTTTCAAATTCCAGGCTTAGCCCGAGAAGGAATTACAATTGTTATTACACCACTGATTGCTTTGATGAATGATCAAGTAGATCAATTGGAGAAAAAAGGTGTTCGAGCACAAATGATTAGCAGTCTTCAAAGTTATCGTGAAATAGATACTCTTTTAGATAATGCAAGATTTGGCGCATTTGATTTTCTTTATATTTCACCCGAACGAATTCAGACAAAATTATTCATTGAAAGATTTAAACAAATGCAAGTTGCATTAATCGTGGTTGATGAAGCACACTGTATTTCTGAATGGGGACATGATTTTAGACCAACTTATTTAGAGATTAGTAAGTTAAGGGAGGTTCACCCCGAAGTGCCGATTATGGCCGTTACAGCAACAGCAACAACTTATGTCAAAAATGAAATTTGCGAAAAATTAAAGCTTAATCATCAGGTTGAATTTGAAGCTTCATTTAAAAGATCGAATTTAAGTTATGAGGTCAAAGAAGTTGTAGTGAAAGAGCAAACAATTTTAAACTGGCTTGTAAAATTCCCACAGCTGTCAGGTATCATTTATTGTCAAACCAGAAAAAACGTAAAAGACCTTGCTAATTTCCTTATATCCAATAAAATAAATTGTGGTATTTATCATGGAGGTTTAGATGGTGATCAACGTAAAAATATGATGGATCAGTGGATGAGCGACCAAGTACCTTTAATGATAGCAACCAATGCGTTTGGAATGGGTATTGACAAACCCAATGTTAGGTATATTATCCATTATGAGTTTCCGATGAATCTCGAAGCATATTTTCAAGAAGCAGGAAGAGCTGGAAGAGACGGAAAAGAGGCTAGAACGTTTGTTCTTTTTTCAGAAAAAGATATAGAGCGAAACGATTACTTATTGAATAAAAAGTTCCCAGATATTTCTGTAATTAAATCAACATTAAGAGCTCTTTATAATTTTTTAAAACTTGCTATTGGTTCGGGAAAAGGTGAAACTTTTTCTTTTTCATTGACTGATTTTTGCTCTAATTTCAAATTAGATATCGTTGAAACTTTTGAATCGTTAAAAATCTTAGAAATGAATGGGGACTTACATTTTGATGAAGGAAGTTATGCTCCGACACGTTTGAAATTTTCTGTCAATAATAAGTTAGTTTATAGCTTTCAAATTAAATATGATAAAATTTCGACGATAGTTCATTTTTTAACAAGAAATTTCCCTGGTATCTTTGATAATTATTGTGTGATTAGTGAGAAAAAAATAGTTGAAAAATTAAAAATAACACTTCAAGATGTTCAAAATCAGCTTATATTTCTAGAGCAAAACGGTATTATTGATATTAATTGGTCAAATAGTTTACCTAAGGTTACATTTTTACATGAGCGTTTACCCGATGATTATATCAGACTGACTCCAGAAGTTTATCAAACCCGAAAAGAAAGAGCGATTCATCGCTGGGAAAAAGCAAAAGATTATTTATTACTCCCCCATTGCCGTGAACAATATATTTTGGACTATTTCGGACAACAAGGTAAGCCATGTGGAAAATGCGACTATTGTAAATCAACAACTTTAGTTAATGTTTCTAGAAAATTGGTAATTGAAACGATTTTAGAACTTCTTTCAATAAAATCCTATACTCTCCAAATGTTGTATGATGAAGCTGAAACTGTTTCGTCACATGCAATTGATGGAGCCATACATCATCTTATACAAGAAGAATTAATCGTTTATATTCACCCTTTTTACAGTATAAAATCAAAAAACGTATAATTAATTGGTTCTTCAAAATTAAATTGCAACTGAATTTTACCTAAGAATTATTGTTTCTAAATCTTTGACTACTTTAACATTTGGAAAAATTGCAGCGGCTTCTTTTTCGTGTTCTAAATTAGAATCATATCTCGCGCTTAAATGTCCAATAAGTAATCTTTTAACCTTTGCTTCTGAAGCAATTTTCGCAGCTTGAACGGCAGTTGAATGAAAGGTAGCTTTTGCTCGTTCTTTTTCTTTTTCTAAGAACGTGGCTTCGTGGTACAATACAGTTGAACCATTTATATATTTACAGATCGATAAATCAAATGCTGTGTCGGAGCAAAAAGCATAAGAAAGAGCGGGTTTTGGAGCAAATGTATACTCTTCAAAGTCGTGCTCATTCCCTTCATCATCAATATAATTTTCTCCTTTTCTGAATTTTGGAATAGCCATTAAAGAAAGTCCAGAATTATTAAATTCTTCACCGATAATTGATCGTTCTTTCTGTTTTTCATTAATTAAATAGCCTGTAGTTGGAATTTTATGTTTTAACGGAAAACTCCATACCTCAATCATTTTATCTTCAAAAACCAATCGTTTTTGATCATTCGTAGTTGCGTGAAAATTAATTGAAAACCCCAATTTTCCACCTCCTATTTCAAGCTGTATGCGAATTATATTTTCTAATTCTTTGGGTCCGTAGATAGTAATACCATTATCTCTGCCTAATAAATGCATGGTACTTAATAAACCCACCAAACCAAAATAATGATCTCCGTGCAAATGTGAAATAAAGATATTGTTGATTTTTTGGAGTTTTATCCCGATTTTTCTTAATTGTGTTTGGGTACCTTCCCCGCAATCAATTAAAAAGTGACGATCGTTGCATTCTATGTATTGCGATGTGGGTTTTCTTTGTGCAGTTGGTAAAGCAGCTCCTGAACCTAAGATGGTAACCTTGAAAGACATTATTTATGCTTTCATAAATTCCATTGCATCTTCAATGCTCTCTTTTACGACCAAAACTTTATCCAATTGTGCTATTTGTATCATCTTTAACACATTAGGTTGAAGTACTGCTAAACAAAATTTACCATTTGTATCTTTACAAATTCTATTCGCCTGTAAAACAGCACTTAAGCCAGAGGAATCACAATATTTTGTTTTAGAGAAATCAAACAATAAATTATGTATGGATTGCTTACTTAATTGATGTAACAAATCTTTCAACTCATTCGCATTAGAAGCATCTAATTTTTCTACATTTATTTGTAGATGAGTAAAAAGTTCTTTATTTGTATAAGTAAAATTCATATCTAAATTAGATTAACACAAATATACACTTTATTTACTAACGTTCTATTTTAGCAGCTAGTAAATAAATCACAGCCATTCGGATAGCAACACCATTTTCAACTTGATCTAAAATAATAGACTGTTTACTATCTGCAACTTCACTTGTGATTTCAACACCTCTATTGATTGGACCTGGGTGCATTACAACAATTTCTTTCGATAGATTATCAAGTATTTCTTTCGTTAATCCGTATTGCATTGAATATTCCCTCAGTGATGGAAAGAATTTTATATCTTGTCGTTCCAATTGTATACGTAGCATATTTGCAACATCACACCACTCAAGTGCTTTAATCAAATTATGTTCTACTTTTACACCTAATTCATGAATGTATTTTGGTATCAAAGTTGTTGGACCACAAACCATTACTTCAGCACCTAATTTTTGTAAGCAATAAATATTCGATAATGCAACGCGAGAATGTAAAATATCACCCACTATAACTACTTTTTTACCAGCTACTTCACCTAATCTTTCTTTAATTGAGAACGCATCTAAAAGGGCTTGGGTAGGATGTTCATGTGTACCATCACCCGCATTTACTATTTTAGCGTTTACTTTTTTCGACAGGAATAATGCAGCTCCAGGATTAGGGTGGCGCATTACAACCATATCCACTTTCATTGATAGAATATTATTTACAGTATCAATAAGTGTTTCACCTTTTTTTACTGAGCTCGATGAAGCACTAAAATTAATTACATCCGCTGAAAGTCTTTTTTCTGCTAATTCAAAAGATAAACGAGTTCTTGTTGAATTTTCAAAAAATAAATTAGCTATAGTAATGTCTCTAAGTGATGGAACTTTTTTAATTGGACGATTGATAATTTCTTTAAAACTATCCGCTGTTTTAAAAATGAGTTGAATATCTTTTTCAGTTAGGTCTTTGATTCCTATTAAATGATCTACACTTAAATTATCCATTACTATTTTTTTCAGGTGTATAAAGTAGTATATTGTCTTTTCCTTCTATCTCTTTCCATTCAACATTTACACGTTCAGAAGCTAATGTATCAATTGTTTTACCAATGTAGTCTGCTTGAATTGGTAATTGTCGTTTAAATCTTCGATCAATGAACGTTAACAGCTCGACTTTTGATGGACGTCCATATGCTAACATTGCATCAATTCCAGATCGTATTGTTCGCCCTGTAAACAATACATCGTCTACTAAAACAACATTTTTTCCTTCGATGACAAAGTCAATATTCGTAACGCTGGGGATTATTGGTCGTTCTCTTCTTCTAAAATCATCACGATAAAAAGTGATGTCTAAAGCACCACACGTTACAGGTTGATGAATAATGGATTCTAATTTTTTTTTCAATCGATTGACTAAATGAACACCTCTCGGTTGTAATCCAATTAATACCGTGTTTTGAAATAAATCGTGATTTTCAATTAATTGAAAACAAAGTCTATTCAAGGTTAACTCAAACTGCTTTTCATTTAGAATGACTTGTTTTTCCATTGACACAAAGATAAATTTTTATTTTAATTCTATTTTATCGAAGTTGCGCATTTAATTTCGACTCTAATTCAGATTTAATTTTCAGCATTATTTTCTCAATTTGCTCGTCCTTTAATGTTAGTTCATTGTCCTGAAAATAAAATGAAACTGCGTAAGATTTTTTACCAGACTCTAAATTATTCCCTTCATATACATCAAACAAATTCATTCTTTTAAGAATTTTTCGATCAACTCCTAAAGCTAATTTTTCAATTGATTGATAGTTAATCGCAGTATCTAACAATAAAGAAAAATCTCTTCTAACCTCGAAGGTTTTTGGTAATTCTTTGTAGTTTATTTTAACTAATTTAAGTTGTGTAATTAATGCATCCCAATCCAAATCAGCAATAAACACTGCTTGTTTTATGCCAAAATGTTTTCTCATTTTACCTGACACCCATCCTATTTGTCCAATAGTTTGTTTTAAAACACTCAATTCTACTCCATCTTCTAATAAAGATTCAGAAATTGGATTTTCAGTTAGGAAATTTTCTAATCCTAGTCGCTCTAGTAATGCAAATGAAATTCCTTTCAACGTGAAAAAATTCGATTTTTCGGAAGAATTATTCCATTGTTCGTTGAGTTTCTTTCCTGATATAGCAAGCAGCAAACGTTTATTTTCTTTGTAGGTATTTCCAATTTTTTGGTAGGTCTTACCAAATTCAAATAAGCGGATGTCTGAAGTTTGTCTGTTTTGATTATGGGCAACTGCCTCTAAACTTGAGAATATGAGTGATTGTCTCATTACATCCAATTCTTGACTTAAAGGATTTAACATGGAGACGTTCTTAGTTGAACTAAAATTATCGTTTCCGAATTTGTCAATATAGACTGAAGTTGTTAACGAATTACACATCATTTCATTGCAGCCTAATCCAACTAAGAATTCGCTGATAATTGATTGAATATGTTCTACATCTGGTTTCTGACTTAAAGTAATTGTTGTGTTTAATTTTTCTGGAATATCTACATTGTTAAACCCATATATTCTCAACACTTCTTCTATCACATCAATTTCACGCGTCACGTCTACTCGGTAAGAAGGTATTTCGATTTTCCAATTTCCTTGATTCTTTTCAAGAATTTTAAAGTCCAATTCTGTTATTATTTTCTCAATGGAATATTCATCAATTAATTTACCAATAACTGCATTACATTTCGCTACTGAAAATTCGATTTGAATTGGTTCAAATAAATCAAATTCATTTTTAGTGACTTCCATACTCACTTCACCACCGCTGATTGAGCGAATCAATGCAACAACTCTTTCTAAGGCATACATCGTTAGTTGTGGATCAACCCCACGTTCATACCTAAAACTTGCATCTGTATTTAATGCATGTCGCTTGGCAGTTTTACGAACTGAGATTGGGTTAAAATAAGCAGACTCGATAAAGACTGAAGTTGTTTGGTCAGATATGCCTGAATCTAAACCACCAAATACACCTGCTATTGCTAGATAGTCTGTATCATTGCAAATCATTAAATCGTCTTGATGCAAAGTTCTTTCAACGCCATCTAAAGTTGTAAGTTTGTCACCAGTTGTTGCTCTTTTAACGATTATTTTATTATTTAGTTTTGATGTATCAAATGCATGCAATGGTGTACCTAATTCTCTCATTACATAATTAGTGCAATCAACAATTGAATTGATAGGTGTTAAACCAACTGATATTAAGCGTTTTTGCAACCAATTTGGTGAAGGCTCAACTACTACATTAGAAATAGTTACACCTAAATATTTAGGACATAACTCTTTCTCTGTTACGTCAACTGATATGATTAAATTATTTGAGGTAGAGCGTATTGGATCTACTTTTGGGAAGTTAACTTTTAGATTTAATTCTTTATGAAAGTTTAGATAAGCAACAAGATCTCTTGCTACCCCTATGTGTCCCATTGCGTCCGCACGATTTGGAGTCAATCCAATTTCAATTTGAAAATCGTCTTCAAGTTCAAAATATTCAGCTGCGGGTGTTCCAACTTTCGCGTTAGCAGGTAGAACTAAAATGCCTTCATGCGATATCCCTAATCCCAATTCATCTTCTGCACACAACATTCCAAATGATTCAACACCACGTATTTTGGATGCTTTGATTTTAAAAGGTTCTTCTGGTGATGGATAAAGTATCGCTCCAATTGTTGCACAAATTACTTTTTGTCCAACTTCAACATTAGGAGCACCACAAACAATTTGCAAAGGCTCACCTCCTACTGTTACAGTTGTGATTTTTAATTTATCTGCATCAGGATGTTTTTCAGAAGTTAACACTTCACCAACAAACACACCTTGAAGTCCTCCTTTAATTCCTTCAATCTTTTCAATTCCATCTACTTCAAGACCCGTATCCGTCAATATTTCACTGATCTCAGTAGGTGATAAATCAGTAGATACGTAATCTTTTAACCAATTGTAAGATATCTTCATAGTGTTTGTTGTGTTTTATGCCCTGCGAAATTAAGCATTTCGTTATAAAATAAATCAATTATATTAAACTTTGTAACCACGCCATGGTATCTATACCGTCCGCAAAGTCGAATAGTGTTGGGCATTGAGCTGTACCAAATTGATGATGGTCATGTCCTACTATTACTTGTAAATTTTCTGATTCTTTTAAAATGTAATTTTTGACTTCTGTTTTATCATTAAATCGTTGGAAGTACAATACAGCCAATGGTGAAAATAACTCTTCGGATTCTTTAAGTAAAATAAAATTATTGTCGAGCATTTTCTCAAGGTTCATTAAAAAAATAGCTTTATTATAATCATAATTATTTGCGTACTTATGGTGATTGACAATTTCACCGTAGGGTACTATTGCTGAAAAAAATCTATTCAAATCAAAATCAGTAGGAATTAATAATTTTGAAACATTGCGACATCCTAAACCAAAATGCATAAAAATATCTTTTCCTAATTCTTTTAGTTCTTCCTCTGTTTCTGCTCCATCCAACACAGCTACCGATGTTCTGTTTTTTCGGAACAAATTTGGTAAATGTCCAAAATAACTCTCAAAATAGCGCATTGAATTACCACTTCCTGTTGCTATCATCGCATCAATAACACCAATTTTTCCTAGTGAAATTTCGATGAATTCATTTAACTCAGGCAATAATTTAATGAGTATATCGATTAAAGCTGGTAAAAGTGTCTTGTCATCAGAGCTCAACTTTATAACTATTTTATTTCCAGACAGTATTACACACAAAAAATCATGAAAACCTACAAGTGGTAAGTTTCCAGCCATGATAACACCTATTTTTTTAGGTGTTATCGAGTAATTGTAATTTTGAGTAAAAAGTTCTAGCTGTTCTTTATTTAATTGCTCACCCAATGCCTTCAATGAAAAACGCACAGCCTCTTCTGTAAACCAGCCGTTTAAAACAAATTGTTTACGAATCAATGCATTTAACGCTTCGTATTCAGCTTCATTTAATCCAGATTCGTAGGAGCTCCAAGGTTGTTGCTCACCAAGTAAACGCATTATTTTGCCTAATTGATCAAATGCGACGATTGTTTTATTTTGAATTAACATGAGTATGTTTTAATTTTATTTGAGATGAAATAAATTCATTTGAAACATATTCAATTGGATGTACATGTCCGTTATTTCCTTTTTTTCCGCTTCTTCCTTCTTTACCGTACTTTCCATTATTTTGGTGTTCATTGGTCGCTAATTGATTAGAAGCAGTTCGTCCTTTACCGATTTTACCAGATGCTCCACCAATACCTGCATTTCCACCAACGACATTTATTTGAAAGAGTTGATCAATAGATGGTCTTAATTCTTCTGTAGCATAAATCTTCACTTCTCCACCATTCCCACCATTTCCAGCATCTCCTCCAAATCCTGCGTTTCCTCCAGAAACTGATGGATTTGTCCATTCTTTTGTCCCATCTTTTTTTATTATTTGCTTTGCCAACTCTGCGTTTTTACCATTCCCCCCATTTCCTCCGTTACCTCCATTTCCTCCGATTGCATTTACAATAATTTTACCACCATTAAATGGAATAAACTGTAACGTCGAAATTCCATTTACTTCTCGTAAGCAAGTTAAAAAAACCTCTTTAGATGTGGAATCCTTTGAAATGTAAAATGTGACATTTTGAGCAGATGCACCATGTTCCCCATCTGTCCCGTTTCTTCCTGAATCCGATGCATTTGATCCATTTCTTCCGTCCTCACCTTCGCTTCCATTGCTGCCTGACAATTCCAAATTAATAGTATTGGGATAGGTAATTTGAACACTGTCATTCCAAAGTGTATCTTTCGTGACTTGATGTGTGAACAAAATTGGGATTTTACCTCGCTCAATTGGTTTTTCAGTGAATAAAGTCAATTTATCTTCTGAAATTTCAATCGCATAATTTGTCTTATTTTCCCATAAGTTATTGGAAAAGTGGAGTAAATTCTGTGAAATACGTTTGCCTGTACTTATTTCTAAATCATAATGTAGCGGTGTTGGTTCATTAACGGCGATTTGATCTGTGAAAACTTTAACACCTCTTACATAAGGCACATTAATAGGGAATGTTTTATTTAAATTGTATGCCTGACTTGTTAGTGTGAACTTAATCAGATGATTGGTGTCGTATAAATTTGCCATTGTGTAGTTCAATAACCCTTTACTATGAGAAACGAAATTCACACCTGAGAATTGAATCTTATTCCATTTTAGGAAGTTTCTTCCAGGTTTTAAATGTTTCATTCGACCATTTTCTTTCACTAAATCTAAAGAAAATTTTAATTGACCAGGTTCTGAATAATTAGTATCTAATTCAAGTACCGCATCAACATAATTTGGAGCACAGCTTGTAAGTAACAAACCAATGATTATAAACAGAGAATATTTATTTTTCATAGTAAAAAATAATGAATGATGTTATTCAATTAGAAGTTTCAATGTTAGAGAAGTTAAACAAAAATAACACGGCGTCATTACTTAATTCCATCTCAATAAATTGATTGTTCTTTTCAAGAATAAGTAATTCATTTTCATGAAATTCAATTTGAGTAAAGTTGATCGATCCTTTTAAGATAAAAACAAAATTTTCAATCGTTGTGATTAGATTCAACATTCTGTTTTTACGACCTGTGTATTGTTGAATATTCAAACGAAGATGTTTCGAATAAATAATATTAAAATCAATTACTTTTGAGTTGGAAGCACTATTAGTTGTTTCAGCTCCGTCAAAAAAATCAAATTCAGTTTCTGCTACCTTTTTCGATGGTTTATTTCCTGTGGTGAACTCAATTTCACCTTTCAATATACTTATAAAGCGATTATGTAATGGAAATTTAGTGAATTCAGAAGTTGGGGTGTTAATTGTAGCGGTACTTATTCGAATTGAAAAATCTTGTTTACTGATGGATGCATTCGATGGTATAATAAATAGTTGATTGGTTGTACCACCACTCCATTGGGTGCTGATAAATTCATTTTCTCTAATAATTTTATACACGATTCACCAAAAAAAGAAGCTTTATAAAAACGTAGAACGAAAAATTGTTTGTTTGTATTTCAAACTATTAACTTTTTAAATTAATACTTCCGGAAATAAAATTTCTTTCGTTCCGCTTAAGTAAAAATAAAAGGGTATCACTAATGGATACCCTTTTTAAATTATTAATTTTTAAACAGCTTCAATGATAAAGCAAGTGTTTTTTTCAATTCAGATCGCTCCACTATATAATCAAGAAATCCATGTTCTAATAAAAATTCAGAGGTTTGAAATCCATCTGGTAAATCACGACCGATCGTTTCTTTTACAACTCTAGGCCCTGCAAAGGCAATCAATGCTTTTGGTTCAGCAATGTTGATATCACCTAACATTGCAAATGAAGCTGTTACACCTCCAGTAGTTGGATCTGTAAGGAAAGAAATGTACGGTAACTTTTTCTCTGCTAATTGACCTAATTTACCACTTACTTTTGCCATTTGCATTAAGGAATATCCAGCTTCCATCATACGAGCCCCACCAGATTTAGAGATGATCATAAATGCAGCATTTAATTCCATCGCCTTATCAATTCCTCTTGCAATTTTCTCTCCCATTACAGCACCTAATGAACCTCCGATAAATGCAAAATCCATCGCACAAACGACAAATTCCATTCCATCTAGTTTTCCATAGGCAGTTCGAAGTGCATCAGTTAATCCAGTGCTTTTTTGAGAAGCAGCTACCCTATCTAAATATTTTTTTGTATCCTCAAAATTTAAAGGATCACCCGAGGTTAAATTGGCATCAATTTCAGTGTACTCAGAATTATCAAAAAGAATTTGAAAGTATTCTTCCGATCCAATTCTTTCATGGTAAGAACAACGATCACATACGTATAAATTATTTGCAAAATCAGATTCCGTGAAAACTGTTTTGCAATTTGGGCATTTGTGCCATAACCCCTCTGGAGTTTCTTTTTTCTCAGAGGTAGAAGTTGTAATCCCTTCTTTATTTCTTTTAAACCAACTCATAGTTTTCTTAACCTAATGTATTTACATTGTTCAAATCTTCGAAAGATTGCGTCAGTCTTTTTACAAACGTTACTTCACTTTCGCGCACCCATTTTCTAGGATCGTAATATTTTTTATTTGGAATATCATCACCTTCTGGGTTACCAATTTGAGTTTTTAGGTAGTCTTGGTATTTTAAAATGTAATTCAAACTTCCTTCTGTGTAAGCAAATTGTAAATCCGTGTCAATGTTCATTTTTACAACACCGTATCCGATTGCTTCACGAATTTCTTCTAATGTTGATCCAGAACCTCCGTGGAATACAAAATCAACAGGATTGTGTCCAGTGTTGAATTTTTGTTGTACAAACTCTTGTGAATTTTTTAAAATTTTTGGAGTTAACTTAACGTTTCCTGGTTTATAAACACCATGTACATTTCCAAATGCCGCAGCAATCGTAAATCTTGGGCTAATTTTCAATAATTCTTCGTATGCATACGCTACTTCCTCAGGTTGTGTATACAATTTAGAGCTGTCAACATCAGAGTTATCTACTCCATCTTCTTCTCCGCCTGTAATTCCTAATTCAATTTCTAGTGTCATACCTATTTTACTCATTCGTTCAAGGTACGTTTTACAAATTTCAATATTTTCTGAAATTGGCTCTTCCGATAAATCAATCATGTGAGAAGAATACAAAGATTTACCAGTTTCAGCGTAAAATTTCTCTGAAGCTTCCAATAAACCATCGATCCAAGGTAATAATTTTTTTGCTGCGTGATCCGTATGTAAAATAACCGTCGCACCATACAATTCAGCTAATTCATGAATGTGTTTTGCACCTGATATTGCTCCAGCAATTGCTGCTTTTTCATTGGTATTATCCAAAGATTTCCCTGCGTTAAACAAAGATCCACCGTTCGAAAATTGAATGATTACGGGTGCTTTTAGTTTAGCAGCAGTTTCCATTACTGCATTTACTGTACTAGATCCAGTAACATTTACCGCTGGAAGTGCAAATCCCTTCTCTTTCGCATATTTAAATATCTTTTGTACATCGTCACCAGTTGCAACTCCTGGTTTAATTCCATGACTCATAATTTATAATTTGAAATTTCCGTGTAAAAGTAGTGAATCTCTTGCAATTAATTATTCAAAAAAGAATGAAAAAAAGCAAACGAATTATTTTCTATACAAATATTATATGCTTCGAAATAAGTTGTGAATTTGTGAATTTCAGATTAAAAATCCTTAATTATCTTTTAAATCAAATTTCAAACTCTATAATTTTCTTTATATTTGATGAACTTAACTTTAAGAAAATGTCTTTAAGCCCTAAAGAATTAGCATTTAACTTCAATGATGATCAAATGCGTCAAAAAATAGCGCGTTTGGATGCTGAGCTTCGTAAAATTTATCAAGGTGGTGGTGAAAAACGTATTGCAAAACTGCATGAAAGTGGCAAATTAACCGCACGTGAAAGAGTTGATTTATTATTAGATCCTTCTACAGAACGCATTGAAATCGGTGCTTTAGCTGGATATGGCATGTACGAGGAACACGGTGGATGCCCATCTGGAGGTGTTGTTGTAGTAATTGGTTATGTTTCAGGTAAACAATGTATTGTTGTAGCGAATGATGCTACTGTGAAAGCGGGTGCTTGGTTTCCGATTACAGCAAAAAAAAATCTTCGTGCGCAAGAAATCGCGATGGAAAATAGATTGCCAATCATTTATTTGGTAGACTCTGCAGGTGTTTATTTACCTATGCAAGATGAAATTTTCCCTGATAAAGAGCATTTCGGACGGATATTTAGAAATAATGCTCAAATGAGCGCCCAAGGTATCGTTCAAATTGCTGCTGTTATGGGAAGTTGTGTGGCTGGTGGTGCTTACCTTCCGATAATGTCTGATGAGTCTCTTATTGTGAATAAAACAGGTACAATATTTTTAGCTGGTTCTTATCTTGTGAAGGCAGCTATTGGGGAAAACATTGATAACGAAACACTTGGTGGCGCTACTACCCATACTGAGATTTCAGGAGTGTGTGACTATAAAACGGAAAATGATCAAGAATGTTTAGCTACTATTCGTTCATTAGTTGACAAAATTGGACAATTTGAACAAGCAGGTTTTGATAAAAAACAAACTCAATTACCGAAAATTGATCAGAAACAGATTTTTGGAATGATTCCAGCTGATCGAAGCAAACCTTATGACATGAAAGGAGTCATTCAATGGCTTGTCGATGATTCTGAATTTACTGAGTACAAAGAAGAATTCGGAAAAACAATCATTTGTGGTTATGCACGTGTAGATGGTTGGAGTGTTGGAATCGTTGCGAATCAACGAGAAATATCTAAAAATAGCAAGGGAGAAATTCAGATTGGTGGTGTGATCTACAATGATTCTGCAGATAAAGCTGCTCGATTTATTATGAATTGCAACCAAAAAAATATCCCACTTGTTTTTTTAACGGATGTTACAGGATTCATGGTAGGTTCAAAATCTGAGCATTCTGGGATTATTAAAGATGGCGCAAAAATGGTGAATGCGATGGCAAATTCTGTAGTTCCTAAATTTTCAATCATAATTGGGAATTCTTATGGTGCAGGAAATTATGCAATGTGTGGTAAAGCTTACGACCCTCGATTGATTGTTGCTTGGCCAACTGCTGAAATTGCTGTAATGAGTGGTGCTGCCGCTGCTAAAACATTACTTCAAATTGAAGTAGCGACCTTAAAAAATAAAGGGGAAGAAATCACAAAAGAGCGTGAAGATGAAATTTATTCTACAATCAAAGCGAAATACGATGCTCAAATCTCTCCTTATTATGCCGCTTCTCGTCTATGGGTCGATGCGATTATTAATCCTCTAGACACTCGTAAAATTATAGGAATGGGAATTGAAATGGCAAACCATAAAAAAGCTGAAAAAGCTTATAATGTTGGTGTAATTCAAACGTGATTTAATGCGGATTGACTGGAAAATCAAACACTTTAATTCTCTATCAACTAAGGAGTTACTTTTTATTGTTAATCTTAGAGTGAAAGTTTTTGTGATTGAACAAAATTGTCCTTATCCTGAAGCTGATGGGTTAGATTCTTCTAGTTTTCATGTAATTTGCAAAAACAATTCTAATCAACTAATCGAAACTGCTAGAATTATTCTACCTTCTAAATTATATGTTAAATATTCTATTGTAAAAATTGTCTTTCGACAAGAATTTCGACAGATATCTATAGGGAAACAGCTTTTACAACTTTGTATTTCCTATCTTAAAAAGAAATTAGGTGCAAACTCTATTCGTATTCCAGCATTGAAATACCTAGAAGAATTTCACCAATCTTCTAATTTTAAATCCATTAATGAATTCACTCAAAGGGATACGCATTTGTCGAAATACTTCGGAATTAACTTAATTTAATACACTTTAAAGTTCAATCATTATGAGAATTATAATTTACTATTTGTTTGTAATTAGTCTACTACCCTCTTTTTTAATTGCACAACGAAAAAAAAGTATTGACACAAGTTTTATGGATTTTACAGTGTCGCCAAAGATTGATTTTTTTCAATTTGCAAATGGTAAATGGATTAAGAATAACCCTGTCCCAAAAACTGAATCACGTTGGGGAAGTATGAATGAATTGGATATTTCCAATAAGAAAAAACTCATATCTATTTTAGAATCGGAAGCACAAAGTTCTTTATTAGGCACTTACTACAAAACATACATCGATACTCCACATCGAAATAAAGTAGGTTACCTTCCAATCAAGTATTTAATTGACAGTATCAATTCCATTAATAGTAAAGACCAGCTTACATCTGTTTTAGCCATGCTACACGAACGTAAAGTCAATGTTTTGTTTTCGATTGAATCAGGTCAAGATTTAAAAAATACCCATGCTAATTCATTTTACATTTATCAATCTGGGATTGGTTTACCGAACGCAAATTATTATTTACAAGAAAATAAAAAATCACTCCTGAACCATTACCAAGATTTTGTGAAAAAATTATTCCTTGAAATCGGTTACACGACTGTAAGAGCAACCGATGCAGCTTATCACGCCGTGAATTTTGAAAAACGTTTGGCATTAAAAATGATGTTGCCTCAAGACTTAAGAGATCCTGATAAAACATACAATAAATTTTCTGAGACAGATGTTATAGAGCGTCTTCAAGATATTCAGTTTGATAAATACTTACAGAAATTAGCGTATCCTAAGATTGATAAATTTATTGTTGGTCAACCTAATTATTTGTTTTCAATCCCAGAACTTACGGATTTGGTGCCTTTAGAACATTGGAAAGAATATTTAATTTCTCAAGTATTGAATCACTTTGCGACTCATCTTTCTTCCTCCTTTCAACAATTAAATTTTGATTTTTATTCTGTAACTCTTTCTGGAAAAACAATTGACAAACCATTAGAAGAAAAAGCGGTAACTGAAATCACTTATCTTCCTATTAGTGAGTTATTAGGAAAGTTATTTGTGAAGAACTATTTTTCTGAAAAGGCTCAAAATAAAATTAACTTAATGGTTGATCATTTAACAGAAGCCTATAAAGAAAGAATAGATCATTTATCTTGGATGTCTGATAGTACTAAAAAGCATGCAGTCAACAAACTACTTTCTATCAAACGAAAATTAGGTTATCCAAGTACCTGGGAGGATTTTTCTAATCTAACATTCTCATCAGCAAGTCATGTAGAGAATTACATTACCTGTGAAATGTGGAGTTTCAGAAAGAACATTCATGATTTTGGCAAACCAATTGATCCAACTAAATGGGAAATGCCTCCTCACATGGTCAATGCTTATTACCAACCACTTTTAAATGAAATCGTATTTCCTGCTGGTATTATGCAATCTCCATTCTTTGATTTAAAAGCGGAAGACGCAGTGAATTATAGTCGTATTGGGATGATCATCGGCCATGAATTGACACATGGGTTTGATGACATGGGAGCTAAGTTTGCTGCTGATGGTTCATTTTCTAATTGGTGGAACGACGAAGATTTGAATAAATTCTCCTCTAAAACAAGTGTTTTAGGAAAGACGTATGCCTCGTTTTGTCCATTCGAAGACCAATGTGTGAATCCTGAATTGACAATGGGTGAAAATATTGCAGATTTAGGAGGTATGATATTGGCTTTCAATGCGTACAAAAAAACTAAGGAGTTTAAAAAGCAAAAACGAATTTATGGATTTTCCCCTGCACAACGTTTCTTTATCTCTGCCGCTCAGATTTTTAAAATAAATTTTACGGATCAAGAATTAAAAAATAGATTGGCAAATGATTCACATAGTCCTGGAATGTACCGTGTAAATGGAAGTTTAAAAAATTGCATTGATTTTTTTGATGCTTTTCAAGTCAAAGAAGGCGATCCAATGCGAAATTCGAAAGATAAATTTGTAGAAATTTGGTGAATTAATTACATGGACACATGTATTGAAAATCTTTGTGTTTCCATTGAATCCAATATTCTTGTAAATTTTCTTTTGTGATAAATAAAGGGCTTATTGTTAGTTGTTTGCAAAAAACAACCGTACGTTCTGAGTTAATCAACTTCTCCTTTCTTTCTTCCAAAGCTGGTTTATGATCCCAACCTCCACAATGATCAAAAGATGTCATAGCATCACAAGGATTTTTAACAAATTTAAAAGGGATTACAACCCGATACGTTACAAAATTATCTTCATCTCCCATTCCTTGTGTTGTCATAGTTAATCTGCTGAAATCAACTAGTGCGTATTTTTTATTTTTATACAATTGCTTTAATTTATCTCCTACATTTTTAGCAACTGTATTGGAAAGACGATGTGCGGTATCAATGCCATTTATAAATTCTGGTCCAATAAATTCTCCAATACACGATGAATCAGTACATGTTACACGGGTAGTTTCTTTCGCTGGAGTATTCTGTTTTGAATTATTTTTTGGGTGTTCCTTTTTATTATTCGATAAACAGTTTGTAAAAATCACTA
>CAMCQL010000007.1 GCA_945877005.1 Chryseobacterium gleum | reverse complement strand
TTAAACAATTGATTCAGCAATAAAACCGCTTCTTTTTCATATTGAGCCGAAGTAACAGGAGAATGAATTGAATGGGAATCAATGAAATAATGTTGAACTCCTTCTTGTTCTTCCGGCGTTGGCTTGGCAGTGCCAATTTGAATTTCTCTGTAAAATTGTCTTGAATCGGCTGAAACTACAACCGTATTTAATGCTTTAGCTAATTGAACAGCTAATTTTGTTTTCCCACTTGCTGTAGGACCCTGAATAACAATTAACTTACGCACAATTTATTCTTTATGTTCTAGAAACTTGTAATACAAATATTTTGAATAAACATTTTGTACATAGTAACCGATAGAACGACCTCTAATCATCAACTCAACGTTCTCTTCCCATAAATTAGGGTCTAACCCATTTTTTTGAGCTAATTTTCGAGCAGTGGCTAATTTTCCACTCCCCCCATTATAAGCTGCTAAAATAAATTTAATTCGCTGGGTTTCGTCTTTTATTTCAGAATAATAATCCCAATCTTTTCCTAGTTTAATGGCTCCCGCCTCAATTTGTTCTTCAGGTGTTGAAGCAGCAGAAACCCCATATTTCCTTCCAGTTGAAGGCATAAATTGCATCAATCCAAAAGCTCCACCAGCACCTATTAAGTTTGGTATAAACTTAGACTCATGTTGAATAATTGCCGCTAATAATTCCCATTCAACATGGTATTTCTTTGCGTTATTTTGAAAAAAATGATCGTATGGTGAGATTTTACCATACCTTATTTTAAAATGACTTTCAAAAGTCTTTGTGCTAATTTCCTTACCACTAAAATAATTGTTCTTTAAAAATTTAAAATGAGGATGATGCATATAAATTTTTAACCATTGGTCAAATGTTTCTTTTAATTTTTCGGCATCTTTTCTGATTCCAAAAGCAATGTTTTGATTAATTCCCAATACCAACGAATGGTCTATTTTTTTGAAGTACGAATTATTTGCAACAGCAACATGACGATCAACTACTGTATAATCAAAGCCTCCTTTTTCAACCTGTTCCATGCATTCCTCAGGAGTAATCCATCGATTAATATTCACAATCCGTATTGGCTCACCAATTTCATGTGACAAATGTTGTAATCGCTCGTAATAACTTGAATTTGTCCTTACGTGAATTGCTTTGTCTTTTAATTCGTTTGGATCTTTAATATACTGAACAGAAGAATCTTTTGATGGCAAACGTTGAATTAGTACTTGAGGAGTTTTAATATAAGGCATCGTAAAACCAATTCTTTCTTTTCTTTTTTTCGTAACAGTATAACTGCATGCAACCATATCACACTTATTACCAATCAACTCCTTTTCTAAATCACAGTTCTTTTGTATGATTTTAACAACTAATTCAACTTTAATTTCTTTTGCAAATGCTTTCAATAATTCGAATTCAAATCCCATTTTTTTTCCATTATTCTTAAAAAAAGAAGTCTTACTTTTTTCAAAAAGTACAATCAACTTCTTTTTTTTCTGAATACTACTTAAATCATGGTGATTGGTAAAAACGGTAAACATTCTCACTCTCCCTTTTTCACGTTTACATGAAAAAAGCATGAAAAAAGACATCAAACATAAAATATAAACAAAAAATTTCCTCATAGAAAACTGTTAATCAAATTATTTTACGTGAAAAGACCCTGAAAAGTTACATTTTAAGATTATTCAAAATTTTAACTAACAACAAATTACTATTTTTGCCTAAAATTATTCAATGGAAAAATTAAGGACAAAAATTTTCTTAGCACTAGATGTATTTTATCCATTATTCAAACACTTTTTCAATAAACAAACCTATCACTATTTGGCATGTGGTGGGAGCAACACTTTATTTGGACTAGTCATCTATTATTTTTGCTACCACACAATCTTCAACAAACAAGTTGTGGATTTGTATCTTTTTTCACTAAAACCTCACATTGCTTCCTTCTTCGTTTCATTTCTCGTTACACTTCCAATCGGTTTTTTCTTAAGTCGCTATGTGGTTTGGAGCGAAAGTACTACCCCTGGAAAAAAACAATTAATGCGTCACATTACTTTCGTTATTTTAAGTGTTTTTATGAACTACGGCTTACTTAAACTTTTTGTTGATTATTTAAATTGGTGGGCGATGCCAAGTCAATTATTAACAACTACCATTATTGTAATATTCAGTTACATTACTCAACGGTTCATTTCATTCAAATAAGCAGATTAGGAGTTGTAAAATATCCCGGAATTTATCAAGCTAAATTCATCCCTGAAAAATCATTTATTTTGAACGCCATAATCCAAGCGTTTTGTGGTTACATACCTTGGAACATAATAACCACTTCCATTGAATTTATCAATTGAAATACCTTTCGATGAAGCTGCGTGAATGAATTTAATTTCACCTTCATTGGAAACTTCTAAAATCATCGCTACATGACCTATGCGTGTTGAGTTGACATTTCGCCCCTTAAAAAACATCAAATCTCCAGGTTTTGCCTCCGATAACTTAACCGTTCTTCCGTACTCTGCCATACCATAACTAGAATGAGTTATTGATAATCCAAAATTACCTAATACATAACTTATATAACCAGAACAATCGAATCCTGTAGGAGAAGCTCCAGCGCTTATGTAAGGGGTTCCTAAAAAAGTTTTCGCAAATGAAAGAATCGAGTTTACATGATTGTTTTTATTCTCAGGTATAGAATCTTCAGGTAAATTAAAATCTAGTTTTTTTTTGTTCGGAATAGATTTATTCGTTTTCAATGAATCTAGTTTTGTAACTTCTTGAGCGTAGAAATTGGAACAAAACAAGAAAAAAAACAAAAAACAATAACTATATTTGACTATCCTAATTTGAAGCATCGAACAAAAATATGATTATTTTTAGATAACAATATCGTTTTTAATGAATAAAGTCTCACTTAATGGTCTTACAAAACTCTACTACTCCATCGGTGAAGTCGCATCCTTATTTGAAGTAAACACCTCTTTGATAAGGTTTTGGGAAAAAGAATTTCAAATTATTACACCTAAAAAAAACAGAAAAGGTAACCGATTATTTTCCACACAAGACATCGAAAATCTGAACAAAATTTATTTTTTGGTCAAAATAAAAGGCTATACCTTAGATGGTGCTAAAAATGAATTGCAGAAAAAAAACAAAGTCATCCCTGAATTATTAGAAAAAAATGCGCCTAGTAATCAGGAAATTATTCAAACTCTTGAAGCAATTAAAACAAAATTAATTTTCATTAGAAAATCGCTCAAATTCTAATAACACTAAAAAAAAATTATTTTAGTACACATAGATTTTTAACACAAAAGTAATTTAAATAGAAATAGAAAGCCATTAATTATTTAATTCTGAATATACTCGATTTAAATAATCAAATGAATCCGTAATTTCACTTTCTGAGTATTCTTGATTTATAATAGCCTCACCTATTCCAATCAACAAAACACCCAAAATCTTATTGTTCCGATTTTTTTTATCGGATTTCATAAATCGTTTTATTTCAGAATAATCTTCAGAAGATAAATCTAAGAGTTGATAATTCTTCACGATAACCCTTTCTATTTCAGAAAATTCATCCATGGTAATATAATTACGCTTAAATGAAATAAATGATTCACACAAGACGCCTAATATAACTGCATAACCATGAGAAATTGGATCTTTATCAAGAAAATAACTCTCCAAAGCATGGCCTATAGTATGACCAAAATTTAACTTTTTTCGCTCATCTTTTTCGAAAGGGTCTTGATGAACTATCTCATTTTTAATTACAATTGATGCGTAAATATGTTTTTCGTTAATTTCTAACTGAACATCATTTAATGCTGAAAGCTCTGACCAGTGAGTTGGACTAATTATTAGACCATGTTTTAACATTTCAGCAAATCCACTGTAAAACTCACCTTCTGGCAATGTACTTAAAAAGGTAGGATCAATAAAAACTGCTTTCGGATTAGAAAAAACACCAATTAAATTTTTAATACCTCCGTGATCTACTCCTGTTTTCCCCCCTACTGATGCATCAACCATAGCTAGCAAGCTTGTTGGTATATTGATATAATCAATCCCCCTCATATACAACGAAGCCATAAATCCCCCCAGATCAGTAATCATTCCACCACCTAAATTGATAACGACATCCGACCTGCCAATTTTGTACTCATCCAATGTAAGCCAAACTTGCGCACAAATATCCAACAATTTATTTTCCTCACCTGCGGGTATCATTATTACTTCTGCATCCTTTAAACAATCAAAATTTGTTATCAAAAAATCCAAACAAAATTCGTTGGTATTTTCATCAACAACAATAACTTTTTTAGAATCAGCGTAATTATCATTCATTATTGTTTCCAAAGAACCATCCAATAAAGAACCTATCTCAATAAAATAACCCGAAGCATCAACGTTAAATAGCATAGTTAGTATTTGAGTGTTTAAAAGTCAACAATTTAAAATTAGTAAAAAAATACAACACTTGAAAGCGGATATGATAAAATTGATTTTTACCTTTGTAAATATGAAAACATTTGAGAATACTGAGATTGCGTTTCGAAGTAAAAACGATGCAGATCTCAATAGGGCTTTTTGGTTATTTAAAATTATTGGAAATCCTATAATAGTAAAATTCGGGAAATGGATGACGAATTTTGCACTTTCCGTAAAACTTCCGATTGATCCAATAATCAAAAAAACAATCTTTAAACAATTTTGTGGAGGAACAACTATTCAGGATTGCGAACAAACGATTCAACAACTTTCAAGCTATAATATTGGCACAATCTTAGATTATTCAGTCGAAGGTAAAATTAAAGAAGAAGACTTTGAAAAAACAACCGATGAAATTATCGCGACCATAGTAAGAGCTTCAAAAGACACGACAATTCCTTATGCAGTTTTTAAGATCACCGGAATTGCAACATTTTCATTATTGGAAAAAGCGAATTCTATCGAAAACGAACTGACTGAAAATGAAAAAAAATCATTTGCTAGTATCGTTTCTAGAGTAGATCGAATCTGTAAATCTGGATTTGACTGTGGCATACCTGTTTTCATTGATGCTGAAGAGAGTTGGATACAAGATACGATTGATCGGTTAGCTCAAACGATGATGGCAAAATACAATATAGACAAAGCAATTGTTTTTAATACGATTCAAATGTACCGTCACGATCGACTTGATTTCCTTGTGAAAGTAATTCATGATTCACAAGTTAATGGATACCACTATGGAATTAAACTAGTACGCGGTGCTTATATGGAAAAAGAACGGGCAAGAGCTACATTAATGAAATACACCTCACCGATTCAACCAAATAAAGCGGCAACCGATAAAGATTACAATAAAGCATTATCATTAATTCTGGAGAACTTTAGCAATCTTTCTTTGTGTGCTGGTACACATAACGAATATAGTTCAGAGCTACTTACTGATTTACTTAAGAAATTTAATCTTCAAAAAGACGATAAACGAATATATTTTGCGCAACTTTTAGGTATGAGTGATCATATTTCGTTCAATCTTTCAAGTGAAGGCTTCAACGTTGCAAAATATGTACCATATGGTCCAATAAAAGAAGTACTCCCATATTTATTACGAAGAGCAGATGAAAACACCTCTGTAGCAGGACAAACAAGCAGGGAATTAAGTTTACTAGCGAAAGAAAAGGCTAGAAGGAAACAAAATAAATAATCTATTGAGAACAAAAAAAAGTGCTAACAGCGGAAAATTATCTGAAATAAGCAGAAAGGCTATCATCCTTTTTTTATTATTTGTGATACTTAATAATATTTGGTATTTATTGATTGACTCAGATCAGAATACTATCTATTGGCTCGGTATTTTTACTCCTTTTATTTATGTTTTAATATATATTGTATTAAAAAAAATACGAAGACGTTCAAAATCTAAAATCAAACCATTCATATTTATCCCAATTGCTTATACATTTTTTAGTATAGTTTGGCTTTATACTTTTTCTTTTTTTGATCCTAATCCAATCAATATCTTTTCCGCTAGCACTAACGATCAACAAAAAACTACCATCACAACAGTAGACGACTCAAAATATGTATTAATCCAGAAACTAGGAGTAAAATACTTTTTCATATGTAATCCAAATCTCTGCTATTTCAGTAAATTGGCTCAGGAAAGTGAGAAGAAAATCAGCAAAAAATCGAGCATCGTTGAAATTCATGAATCAAAGCAACAATCCTACAATTTAATTATTTTTTTACTCTTATTTATTATTCAAATAAGCCTTATATATATTGCGGAGAATAAAATTTATCCTCATTTCAAATTAGAATCTTCAAGAAAACATAGAAGGAAAAAATTAAAATACAAATTGCTTGATGTAGATTCAACAAACATATCTTCTTCAAACAAAACGCCCCCTTCAAGTACTAATTTTCCGGAACTATAAATTCGTATTTTTTTTCAGCTCCACCCCATTGATAGAGTGTAAACTGACCATTTTCCAATACTCCATAGGTATTGTATTTAATCCAATCACCTATATTATAATACATTGAATCACTTGAAATAGGAATCTGCAGCGGTAAATGTCGATGACCAAATAAATAATAATCAACAGGATTACTGAATTGCTGTTCTTTAGCGTACTGAACCAACCATTCATTTTCTTCCCCTAGAAATTGTTCATCTAAATGGCCCGATTTAGCCCTACTGCGCTTAGAAAGAAAATCAGCGAGACCAATTCCCAATGTAGGATGTAATATCCCAAAGAAAAATTGTGCAACTGGACTTTCAAATATTTTTTTTAATCGTTTATAGTTAAAATCTCCTGGACCTAAACCATCACCATGCCCTATAAATATTTTTTTTCCTTGTAAGATATGGGTTACTGGTGATCTGTATAATTGAATCCCTAATTCTTTCGGTAAATAATCAAAAATCCACATGTCATGGTTCCCTGTAAATACATGCACTGGAATTCCAGAATCAGTAAATGACGCGATTTTACCTAAAATACGCGTAAAACCTTTGGGTATAGTGTATTTATATTCAAACCAAAAATCAAAAATATCACCAACAAGATAAAGCGCCTCACATGTTGGCTGTATCTTGTCCATCCAAGCGCAGATATTCTTTTCACGAAGTAAACTTAATTCATACGTTGGGGCACCAAGATGAAAATCAGAAGCAAAATAAATTTTCTTAGACGAAGACATTATTAATACCCGAATATGGATTCTAATGTTTTTTCTAATTCCGGTCCTCTCAAATTTTTATTGATTATTTTCCCTTCCTTATCAACTAAGACTGTAAAAGGAATACCAGTAACTTTATATTGTTTTGCAGCTTCGTTCCCCCAACCTTTTAAATCACTTACATGATTCGGCCAAGATAAATTATCTTTTTTTACTGCCGCAAGCCATTGTTCTTTATTTTGATCTAAAGAGACACTCAAAACAGTGAACCCATTTTTTTGATACTTTTCATATAATTTTACCACATTCGGATTCTCTCTTCTACATGGTCCACACCAAGATGCCCAAAAATCAATCAACACTACTTTTCCTTTTAAATCTGATAATTTAAGTGGTTTTCCATCTTGTTTTGCTTGAGTGAAATCAGGCGCTATTTTTCCAGGACTTAGGATTTGCATTTCATTGTGTTGCTCTTTTAATTGTAAATACATTGCTTTGATCTGATTTACAGACGGAGCTCCATCAAATCCTTTAACAATTTGATCAACAACTAACTCATACGCTTCGAAGTTTTCATTCGGATCAATAGTTGACAATAATGGTAATAATGCTGGTGAATTTTGATTTTCATTAAAATAACTTTGTTTGTAACCTTCAAACTCCGTAAAAATTGGAGTAAAAGACTCATTCACCTGTTGTTGCAATTCTGGATTTTGTTGTAAATAAGCATTGGCAGAATCTTTCTTTTGATTAAATGCTTGCAGCCTAGTAATAAATTTATTTAAGTTTACAGATTCATCTGATCCTACTATATTGTGAAACTGTGTAATATTCTTAGCATCTCCAAAAATTTGAAGCGGGGCATTCTCGCGAAGAATTAAATATAAATGTTGATTTTCACCTACTCGTAAAACGTATACATCTTTAGAGGGGAGCACTCCTTTTAACTCAAAATCACCTTTTTTATCTTTTTTAGTTTTAATAAAATTTTTATAATTATTCCCACCAAAATACTGTGAAATCATCACAGAATCTCCTTGCATGTTAAACACATTCCCTTTGATAGTAATATTAATTGGTGATTGTGCATTAATGAACCCAACTATTCCTAAAGCAAGGAATAAACTAATTTTTTTTAAACTAATTTCCATCATAATATTTCTTTTAATTTTAATTCTAACGCTTTACCTCTTAAGTTTTTCTCTACAATATTGCCCTTTTTATCTAGTAAAACAGTAAATGGAATACCTTCAAATTTATACAATTGCACCAAAGGGGAACTCCATTCTTTCAAATCACTGACGTGATATGGCCATACTAAACCATCAGATTTAATTGCTCTTTTCCAAGCCTCTTTATCATTATCTAAGGAAACACTAAAAACCGTAAAACCTTTATCTTTGTATTTAGTATATAAAGCTACAACATTGGGATTTTCTCTTCTGCAAGGACCGCACCAAGATGCCCAAAAATCTATCAATACAACTTTTCCTTTTAACGATGAAAGTTGAAGTATTTTCCCCTCAGGATTCGGAAGACTAATATCAGGTGCTGAAGTTGATAATTCAACCGGAATTCCTCCATTTTTAAATTGATTGTACCCAGCTTCAATTTGTTGTACCTGAGCAGCCATGGATTTTGTAATTGGAGAAGATGGATATTTCTTTTGAAATGCTTTCGAAACAGATTTAAGTACTTCTAAATTTGAAGGATCCCATTGTTCAAACCCCATTGCTGGTGTCATTGATGTTGTTAAAACAATGTTTGCCGGATTCGATAAATCATTTAACATTTGTTTCCGAGCAAATTCATCCAAAGGTTTTCTTAGTTTAAGAAACTCTTGCATTTTTTGGTCTTCTGTTAATTTCGGATCGTTTACTAAAGCCATTTGTTGAATAGCAAAATCATTAAATATACGCATGTATTCAGAAACTACTGGTCCCCATTTTGCACCTTTAATGTCTACCAGTCTTTCAAAATTAGTATATGAACCATTTACTTTTATTTTTTCTTTTGGAGATAATGTAATTGGAATACTTTTATTACCTGCTATACCTACACTAAGTTGGTATAATCCCATACCTTTAATATTACCGATTAACTCAAAATCACCGTTGACTTCAGTCATCGTTTCAGCCAATTTTATAGTGCCTTTTGCACTTAAGGCCTCCAAAATAACAGGTTGATTTGCAGCACCTAAGATAGTACCGCTAATAGAGAAATTATTATCCAAATTCTGTCCCTCTATTGTTTTATCGTCTGACTTTTCATTGCATGCTGTTCCAATCAAAAGAACACTCAGCGCAAGAAGAAGAGTCCCTAAAACTCTACAAATAAATTTGTTATACCAATTCATCTAATTTTTTTCTTAATAATGGATTTGCTTGTTTTGGATCCGCTTTTCCTTGAGAAATTTTCATTAATTGTCCCATCAAAAATCCTACCAATTGTTTTTCACCTGCAAGATACCTTTTGATTTCATTTGGATTCTTCTCGATTACTTCATCAATATATTTTGAAATACTATTAGAATCAGATTCTTGAAGTACATTTAATCTTTCTGCTATCTCTAAAGGATGTGTGCTTGGTTCTTCCAATAGAACAGGGAAAATTTTACTTGAAGCAATCGAATAGGAAACTTTTCCTTCATTAATTAACTCAACAAATGCTGCTATTTGTTGCGCTGAAATTGGAAATTCAGAAATATCTAAAACACGTTGATTCAAATACCCTTTTATTTCACCCATCAAAATATTTGCAATCATTTTTGGTTGATGGCTATATTTTAATACATCCTCATAAAACAATGCAATTCCTTTATTTTCAACAATAATCGAAGCATCATAAGATGATAATCCAAGTTGCTCTGTGTATTTTAAATATAATTCTCTCGGTAATGCTGGCATTGTTTTTTTAATACTTTCCACCTGTTCCTTACTTACGTAAAGTGGTTGTAAATCTGGTTCTGGAAAATAGCGATAATCATTCGCTGCTTCTTTAGAGCGCATTGAAATTGTAATTCCTTTGAGCGCATCAAAAGATCGAGTTTCTTGATCGATACGAACACCTCCTTCAATCGCTTCAATTTGACGAGTAATCTCAAATTCAATTGCTCTTTGAACATTTCTCATGGAGTTCATGTTCTTTACTTCTACTTTCGTCCCAAATTCTGATGCTCCTATCAAACGCACTGAAATATTCGCGTCACAACGCAACGAACCTTCTTCCATGTTTCCATCACATATTTCCAAATAACGAACTAACTTTCTTACTTCGGAAACATAATTATATGCTTCTTGAGACGATCGGATTTCAGGTTCTGAAACGATTTCTAACAAAGGAACCCCTGCTCTATTTAAATCCACCAAAGTATCGAACACATCTACATCATGAATACTTTTTCCTGCATCCTCTTCCATGTGAATTCGTGTAATCCCAACTTTCTTTTCATTCCCTAAATCGTCCTTTACAATTAAAAATCCTCCGGTACAGATCGGCGTTTTATCTTGTGTTATTTGATATCCTTTAGGTAAATCCGGGTAAAAATAATTTTTCCGTGCGAAAAATTGATCTTCAGAAATTTCTGAATTACATGCAATTCCTAATTTTATCGCATTTTCAATTGTTTGTTTATTCATTACAGGTAGGGTACCTGGATGACCTAAAGTTACAACACTTATATTTGTATTTGGTTGGGAACCAAATTCATTTATATCAGCAGAATAGGCTTTAGTTTTAGTCAACATTTGAGCATGAACTTCTAACCCTACTACTACCTCATATTTTGATCGAATGTTATCCATATATCTTAAGAACGAGCAATTAGTTCGCGTAAAATCAATGTCATCTTAGGCTCTTGACGAGAGGCCACTTCGATCACATCTGCTAAACTCACTTTTTTAATTTTTCCAGGTACACCTAAATCAGTGATAATCGAAACTGCAAAACAAGGAATATCCATATGTCTTGCAACAATTATCTCAGGAACTGTAGACATTCCAACTGCATCTGCCCCAATTACACGAACAAATTTGTATTCTGCAGGTGTCTCTAAAGTAGGACCTGTCAAACCTAAATAGGTACCAGTTGAAACTTTTATAGCATTTTCAATAGCGATTTCTTTTGCTAAAGCAATCATTTTGGGACAATATGGTTCGCTCATATCTGGAAACCTAGGACCAAATTCATCAAAATTCTTACCAATCAACGGATTTCCTGGAAAGAAATTAATATGATCGTCAAGAATCATAATTTCACCAACTTCGAAATCAGGATTTACTCCCCCAGATGCATTGCTAACAAATAATTTTTCTATCCCCAATAGCTTCATTACGCGAACAGGATAAGTAACTTGTTTAAAATCATACCCTTCGTAATAATGAAATCTTCCCTGCATTGCAACAACCTCTTTACCACCCAAACGACCAAAAATTAGCTTCCCTGAATGACTTTCTACAGTAGAAATGGGGAAATTAGGAATGTCTGAATAAGAAATCTCATCAACAACTTCAATTTCTTTCACTAAACCACCTAAACCTGTTCCCAATATGATTCCAACACTTGGTTGAATCTTTGTTTTACTTTTAATAAATGCTACCGACTCTTTAAACTGATCTAACATAACTATTTAATACTTTTAAAAATTCTTTTTCTCGATCTAATTTTACATCAATTGTTATATAACACCATAAATAACCATCACTTTCAGTCAGATTTTCAAATGCTTTAAGTCGCATGTAATCTTTTTCTGTCGTTACA
Organism: Chryseobacterium gleum; assembly: GCA_945877005.1. Classification (GTDB taxonomy): domain Bacteria; phylum Bacteroidota; class Bacteroidia; order Flavobacteriales_D; family Crocinitomicaceae; genus CANHVK01. The sequence continues at coordinate 10,460 of CAMCQL010000007.1, read as the reverse complement.
ATTATTTTTTTATTTGATTGTAAAACATCAAATTTAGCATGAATTTTTTGAATATCCGAACTACTAAACGCATGATGGTCTGGAAATTGAATCAATTCTAAAGAAACACACTTTTGTAAATAGGTAGCTAATGGTGTAGGATTGGCGATTCCAGTCACCAACAAAACGCTATAATTCTCTAAATCAATAATTTTACTACCATTAAATAGAATCGCATCGCCGTATAAAATCTTCGAAAAAAACACAGCACCTTCAAAAGACGTAACTTTATTTAACATTTTTTTCTTTTCAAAATCTGTTAAATTATCTGGGCACTTGGTGAAAATTAAAATGTCTGCTCTTTTCAAACCCGATGAATATTCCCTGAGATTTCCCGCTGGCAACATTCTATCTTCAAAAAAGGGGGTATTATAATCTGATAAAACTATTGCTAATCCGGGTTTCACTCTTCTATGCTGAAAAGCATCGTCTAAAATAATAACATCAGGAGAAAATTCTGAAATACTTTTAGTAACACCTAACCATCTATCTTCACAAACATTGACGGTAATATTTTCATTTTGACTATAGCGACTTACATACATAAAAGGTTCGTCACCTGTCAAATTTGCATTTAAATATTCAGTACAGTTTAAGAAACCTTTTGTTGTTCGACCATAGCCTCTGCTCAACACGACCACTTTAAAAGTTGATGCTAAATAATCGAGTAAAAATGCTACATGTGGGGTTTTACCTGTTCCTCCTACAGCTAAATTACCTACCACAATCGACTTTATTGGAATGTTATAAGATGCAAAAAACCCTAAATCGTAAAATTTATTTCTGCACCAAGTAACTCCACCGTAGATTAGCGAAAATGGAAACAATAAAAATTTCACAAAAATATTATTACGCACAATACATTCAAAAAAAAAGCCACTTAAAAGTGGCTTTCAATTAATCTTCTTTAGGAACTAAAATCCGTCCACAGTGTTCACAAACAATAATTTTCCTTTTTGTTTGAATGTCAAGTTGACGTTGGGGTGGGATTTTGTTAAAACAACCACCACAAGAGTCACGATCTACAGAAACAACTGCAAGACCATTTTTAGCATTTTGTCTTAATCTAATATAGGCAACTACTAAACGTTCTTCAATTGCAGATTTAGCTTTTTCAGATTTTGTAATTAATATCTCTTCATCTTTTTGAGTTTCAGAGATTATTTCATCTAATTCAGCTTTCTTAGTTGCCAAATCGCCCGCTCTTAAATCAAATCTTAGTTTTGCTTCATTCAATAACTCAGCCTTATTTACTGTATTGAATTTCGCTTCTTTAATTCTCTTGTCGTGCAACTTAATTTCAAGCTCTTGAAATTCGATTTCTTTGTCTAAAGACTCATACTCTCTATTGTTACGAACGTTGTTCTGTTGTTCTTTATACTTCAAAATTGCTGTTTCAGCATCTTTCATCGCGTTTTTACGATCTACAGCTTCCTGCTCTAAAGTCTTCACCTCATCTTGTAGTTTATTCAAGCGAGTTTCTAGACCTTGTAATTCATCTTCTAAATCTTGAACTTCCAATGGTAATTCACCTCGTATCGTTCTAATTCTATCGATTTCAGAATCAATTCTTTGTAATTGGTAAAGTGCGTCTAATTTAGATGCTACCGATACTTCCTTTTTAGTTGCTGTTCCAGCCATGTTCTAAAAATAATTAATAGGATTTGTATTAATCGTTGTTTTATGAATCGCAAAGTTAACAAATTTTCCCGTCAAAATACGATAAATTAATTCTGTAGTAAATTGTTCACTTTCATAATGTCCAATGTCAGCAATTACAATCTTATTTTCAGCTTCAAAAAACTCATGGTACTTAAAATCTCCAGTAATAAAAATATCTGCTTTTTGAAGCATCGCATTACTCAATAAAAAACTACCAGATCCTCCGCAAAAAGCAATTCTTTGAATTGGCCTACCATTCAATTGAGTATGTCTTATTGCTCCACAATGGAACACTTTTTTTAATTTAGCTAAAAATGTCAATTCATCCATTGGTTCTCTCAAATCACCAACCATGCCGCTCCCGATGTATTGATTTTCATTTTTTAACTCAAAAACATCATATGCTACCTCCTCGTATGGATGTGCTTTCAACATTGCATTTATTACACTTTTCAATAAATGATTATTTAACAACACTTCAACTTTAATCTCTTTATCTTTTGTTAGTTCCCCCATTTCTCCATTGAATGGACTCGACCCTTCATTAGGTTTAAACGTACTAATTCCTTCAATGGAATAACTACACTCTGAATAATTACCAATTTGACCTGCTCCTGCGTTGAACATAGCGTTTTGAACACTCTCAGAATGAGATTCAGGAACATACACAGCTAATTTTGATAACATTCCATAAATTGGCTTTAGTATTTGTGGGAATTCTACTCCCAATCTTTCTGCTATCTCAAAATTTACACCTTTGATAGAATGATCAAGATTGGTATGAATTGCGTACAAAGCTATATTTGATTGAATTGCTTTGATAAGTATTCTTTCAACAGCGGTACTTCCTGTTATTTTTTTTAACCCTTTGAAGATTACTGGATGATGAGATACAATAAGATTTACGCCTAAATCAATCGCCTCATCGAGTACTTCCTCTGTACAATCTAAACTTATAAGTACTCCTTTAAGTTCAATAGTTCTATCCCCAATCAACAATCCACAATTATCGAAATCAGCTTGTTGCGCTAATGGAAATTGCTTTTCTAAATATAAAATAACATCGGAAATATTCACCTTATTTCTTGTTTAAAAATGTAGCAAAATCTTTTGCAAAATAAGTTAATATCCCATCAGCGCCTGCCCTTCGAATACTCAGTAACATTTCAGCCATGGTTGACTCGTAATCTAACCATCCGTTTTTTGCAGCCGCATATACCATTGCATATTCACCACTAACATTGTATGCTGTAATTGGAACAGTTGAAAACTCTTTCAACATATGAATCACATCCAAATAACACAATGCAGGTTTTACCATAATCATATCTGCTCCCTCCTCAATATCTAACTTAGCTTCTCTTAATGCTTCTTTTTTGTTTGCAGGATTCATTTGATACGTTTTTTTATCTCCAGATTTAGGAGCCGAATCTAAAGCATCTCTAAAAGGACCATAAAAAGCACTTGCATATTTCGCAGTATACGCCATAATACTCACATCATTATACCCTGCTTGATCTAATGAATTTCTTATGTAACCCACTCTCCCATCCATCATATCTGAAGGCCCAACGATGTCTATCCCTGCTTGGGCTTGCGCTACCGACATACGGGCTAAAATGGGCAAAGTATCGTCATTTATAATCTTTCCCTCCTTCACCAATCCATCATGTCCGTCAGATGAATAAGGATCCATCGCAACATCACTCATTAAAAGAATCTGAGGAAAACGTTCTTTAATAGTCCGAATGCAATTCAAGTAAAAATTATCATCTGAATAACTGTACGTAGCAATTGTATCCTTCAGATAATCAGCAACTGCAGGGAACAAAACGAATGATTGAATTCCTAGCTCAACACATTTTTCTATTTCTGAAAGCAATAAATCAATTGTCCATCGAAAATTATTCGGCATTGAAGAAATTTCAATTTTCTGATTTGTACCATCTTGAATAAAAAAAGGATAAATTAAGTTTTCAACCCCTAATTTTGTTTCCTCAACCATACTTCTAACAGCATGACTACTTCGATTTCTCCTAGGTCTACTTAACATATAATTTCTAGTCTAATTTGGAAATATTGATTAGATACTATTTTTAATAATTATTGCAGAAGCTCCACCGCCACCATTACAAATAGCAGCTACGCCATAGGTTGCATTGTTCTGCTTCAAAACATGCGCCAATGTAACCATTATTCTAGAACCTGAATTCCCAAGAGGATGCCCCAATGCTACTGCACCACCATTTACATTTACTTTTGCAGGATCTAGTTCTAACAAATGGATATTTGCTAAACCAACAACTGAAAAAGCTTCATTAAATTCCCAGAAATCAATGTCTGACTTAGTCAAATTTGCTTTTTTCAATGCCTTTTCAACAGCTTTTGCTGGAGCAGTTGTAAACCACTCTGGAGCATGAGCAGCATCAGCATATGCTACAATTTTAGCTATCGGTTTTAAATTATGTTTTGTAACTACTTCTTTGGAAGCAAGCACCATGGCAGAAGCTCCATCGTTTAACTTTGATGCATTTGCGGCAGTAATTGTACCCTCTTTATCAAATGCAGGACGTAATGAAGGTATTTTATCCATGAATACATTTTTAAATTCTTCATCTTCATGTACCATTTTAGGGTCCCCTTTTTTCTGAGGAACAGCAACAGGTGTAACTTCTTCTAAAAATTTACCTGACTCCCATGCAGCAGCCGTTTTTTTGTAGGATTCAATTGCAAATTCATCTTGTGCTTCTCGTGTAATTGCATATTCCTTCGCGCACAATTCAGCACAATTACCCATTGGAACGTTACCATATGCATCCAGAAGACCATCTTTTGTAATCCCATCCAACATGGTAATATTTCCAAATTTCACTCCATTTCTTCCGTCAACATAATGAGGAGTTTGAGACATATTTTCCATGCCTCCTACAACAACAACCTCGTTGTCTCCAGCAAGAATTGTTTGTGCACCCAACATTACAGACTTCATACCAGAAGCACAAACTTTATTTATCGTTGTACAAGGAACTGTGTTTTCCAAGCCTGCTTTTAGCGCTGCTTGACGAGCTGGGGCTTGACCTACACCAGCTTGTAAAACATTGCCCATAAAGACCTCATCAATGGTTCCTTTATCCAAACCTGATTTCTCAACTGCTGATTTAATTGCAATCGCACCCAAGTCAGTTACAGAAACTGTAGAAAAGGCTCCTAAAAAACTACCAATAGGTGTTCTTGATGCTGCAACAATATAAACTTCTTTCATACTATTTTTTTTCTATTTAATTTAATTAATAAAAGATTCTATCTAGACGATAGTTACAAAGCTAATTAACAGCTATCCCACATATAGCATTCAGAATAGACTCAAACTCGGGACTAAATTAATGATTATTGGTTGATATTTTCATTCCATAAAACGACTTTATAAACAACTTAACTAACAATTTTAAATTTATATTTATAAATTCGCAAATATATGGGGATAATTACTGAATACTCAAAATATTGGCTTTTACTAATAGCAATAATAAGTTATATATTAACTCATTATTTTTACAAAAATCAAAATTGGCTAACATCCCTTTCTTCAAAAATCAAATACATTCTATACTCTCTAAGATTTACAGGTTTATTTTTATGTTTTTCAATTTTTTTAGGTCTTTTTCTTGAAACTATTTATTACAGAAATGAAAAACCATTATTAATCACAATTATTGACAATTCTAGTTCAATGTTAAACTATAGAGACAGTTCAGAAGTCAAAACAAGCATTAATGGTTACCAAAATAAGATTAGTCAATCAGTCAATGATAAAATGGAAATTGTTAATTACACCATTGGCGAACGATTTAAACCAAACACTAAATTCAACTTTACAGAAAAGGAAACACATCTATCACTTGCATTTGATGAACTTTCATCCCTATATTACAACCGAAATATTGGAGCGATTGTATTATTTAGTGATGGAAATTACACCAAAGGTTCTCATCCAAGGTACACCGCTCAAAACATACCATTTGCTCCAATATACACGATCGGTACTGGCGACACATTGGAGAAAAAAGACCAATCAATTTCTGATATCACTGCAAATGAATTTGCGTTTTTGAACAGTAAATTCCCCCTTGAAGTAGAAATAGAAACAACTAAATTAATTGGAAAATCATCCATTTTAACACTCTTTAATAACGGCAAAAAAATTGAATCAAAGACGATAAATTACGGCAAAGAACAATTTCAAAAGATAAGATTTGAAGTAAACGCATCTAAAATAGGTATGCAACAATACACCGCAGTATTAAACGCATTACCAGATGAATACACCACTAAAAACAATCAACAAACAATCTATATTGAAGTACTTGATAACCGAAACAAGTTACTTTTGCTTACCGGTGCGCCACACCCCGATGTAACAGCATTAAAATCAGTACTTGAAAAAGATGAAAACATTCAAGTTGAAGTTGCTTACACGAATGATTTTAAAAAATCAATTGCTACCTACGACCTTATAATTTGGCATGAACCTGGAATTAATTTTAATTCTAAAATTAATTCCGAAATTGAAAACAATAAAAAATCAGTGTTTTATTTTATTGGGAATTCTACGCCCAACTCCATTATTCAACAATTAAATTTAGGTTTTACCCCTCCTAATACAAATACTTCAGACGAATCACAAGCAGCTGTAGCTTCCACATCTACACTGTTTGAATTATCCGAAATCACTACAAAAAAAATACCTTATCTCCCTCCTGTAAGTGTACGTTTTGGAGATCTATTCATCCCATCTTATTACCAAACAATTTTATATCAAAAAATTGGTGGCATAGTAAAAAAAGACCCTTTGTTATTTTTAGGTGAAGTAAACGGAAGAAAAACCGGCGTTTTTTATGGAGAAGGTATTTGGAAGTGGAAACTTCATGAATATTCTGAAACCAAAAATAACACAGCATTTAATGAACTTTTTCAAAAAGTATATACCTTTCTTTTAATAAAACAAAACACTTCGGCACTTAGAGTTTTACTACCTAAAAAAACAACAAAAAGTGTCAACACACTTATCAAAGCTGAATTCTATAATTCATCCATGCAAGCGATTACTACCCCTACAATCAATTTTGAATTAATTGATTCCAGGTTAAAAAAGAACACTTTTCAATTCAGCGTCACCAATTCACATTATCAATTATCACTGGGAACATTACCACAAGGAACCTATACTTGGAAAGCAACCACAACCCATGGAGAGAAAAACTATTTAAAAAAAGGAACATTATTTGTCGATAATATTGAAGTAGAAAAACAATTCATCAAATCTGATTTTTCAACATTAAGAAGTCTTGCTGTTCAATCCAAAGGGAAATTCTTCCCTCTTTCAAAATCCCAACAGATCATTGAAGAAATAAAAAAAAGAAAAGACATTGCAACAGTTTCTTACGAAGAAAAAGAAGTAACTTCAATACTAGACTTTATCCTACCTTTAATTGTTATTTGTTTAGTTTTTGGATCTGAATGGATTATCAAAAAATGGAATGGTCAGTATTAATGAAAGTCATCATTCTCAACCGCCATTTAGAAGAAGCTTTAACTGAAATATGAATATAAAATTGAATCAATAAAACCAAGAAAAAAGACCGACTCAACTTCAATTTATCACCTAAATAAATTTCAAAAACCAACATAAATTTTGAACATTTAAAAGTAAATTTGCAAAAAAAAACATACTATGATTGAATTACCTAAAACATACGAATCTACAAAAGCAGAAGATAAATGGTATCCCTATTGGATTGAAAAAGGATATTTTCATTCTACACCAGATGATCGAACACCCTACACTGTTGTTATCCCTCCTCCAAATGTTACAGGAGTACTGCACATGGGGCACATGCTTAACAATACAATTCAAGATGTACTGGTAAGAAAAGCGCGTATGGAAGGTAAAAATGTATGTTGGGTTCCAGGTACAGATCATGCATCCATTGCAACAGAAGCGAAAGTAGTTCAGAAATTACGTGCTGAAGGAATAAAAAAATCGGACCTTTCGAGAGATGAATTTTTGGCACATGCTTGGAAGTGGAAAGAAAAACATGGAGGAATTATATTAGATCAATTAAAAAAACTAGGTGCATCTTGCGATTGGGAAAGGACTTCTTTTACAATGGACAGTGAATATTCTGAATCCGTTATCGATACTTTTTTAGACCTTTATAAAAAAGGTAAAATCTACAGAGGTGTTCGTATGGTTAACTGGGACCCTGAAGCTCAAACCGCTCTTTCAGACGAAGAAGTGATTTACAAAGAAGTAAATTCAAAATTATTTCATGTTCGCTACAAAATCGCAGACAAAGAAGATCAATGGATAACAATTGCAACAACACGACCAGAAACCATTTTGGGAGATTCTGCTATTTGCGTCAACCCAAATGATGCAAGGTACTATCTACTTCATGGAAAACATGTTATAGTCCCACTTACAAATCGTCGCATTCCAATCATCAGTGATGAATACGTAGAAATGGATTTTGGTACTGGATGTTTAAAAGTTACTCCTGCGCACGACATAAACGATTATGAATTGGGTAAAAAATACAATTTAGAAACAATTGATATTTTTAATTCAAACGGTACTCTCAATGAACACGGACTTCACTTCGAAGGGAAGGACAGATTCGAAGTTAGAAAATTGATTTCAAAAGAGTTAGATGAAAAAGGCTATTTAGTTAAGGTTGAAGACCACATTAATAAAGTTGGCTACTCAGAAAGAACGGACGCAGTAATTGAACCTAAACTTTCGCTTCAATGGTTCGTGGCTATGAAAGAATTATCAGAACCCGCTTTAGAGAATGTAATGAATGGAACAATTAAATTTCATCCAGATAAATTTAAAAACACCTACAAACATTGGTTGGAAAATGTAAAAGATTGGTGTATTTCTAGACAATTATGGTGGGGGCACCGAATTCCTGCGTGGTATTTCGGTTCTGGAACCAATGATTACGTTGTTGCAAAAACGCTTCAAGAAGCGCATCAACTGGCGGAAGAAAAAACTGGTAAATCGATACCATTGGATGCAATAAAACAAGATGAAGATGTTTTAGACACATGGTTTTCTAGCTGGTTGTGGCCAATATCTGTTTTTAATGGTATCACACAACCAAACAACGATGAAATAAAATATTATTACCCTACTAATGATTTAGTTACAGCTCCAGAAATAATGTTCTTCTGGGTTGCTAGAATGATCATTGCTGGATATGAATACATGGGAGATATACCCTTTAAAAATGTGTATTACACAGGAATTGTTCGTGATAAGTTAGGCCGTAAAATGTCCAAATCATTGGGGAATTCACCAGATCCAATCGAATTAATTCATAAATATGGAGCTGATGGTGTACGTGTTGGAATTCTTATTTCTTCTCCTGCAGGAAACGATTTACCCTTTGACACTAGTCAATGCGAGCAAGGGCGAAATTTCGCAAATAAAATATGGAATGCATTTAGATTAGTTGCTTCTTGGGAAGTAAAAGACATCGAACAACCGAAAGCATCTAAAAAAGCAATTGAATGGTTTGATACTAAATTCAATAAATCTTTCGCCGAAATCAATAGTTTATTTGAAAAATTCAAAATTTCAGAAGCACTGATGGCTACCTACAAATTGGTTTGGGATGATTTTTGTGCATGGTATTTAGAAATAGTTAAACCTGGATACGAACAACCTATTGATACAGCAACAAAAGAGGCTACGATAAATTTCTTTGAATTGATTTTAAAAATAGTACAACCATTCACACCATTTATCGCAGAAGAAATTTGGCATTTAATCAGAGAAAGAAAAGAAAAAGAAGATTTAGTAATTGCTTCTTGGCCAACTGTAGGACAAATAGATGAAAACATTTTAAATCAATTCAATACTGCTGAAGAAACCATAATTCATATTAGGAATATTCGTAAGCAAAACAATATTGCTACTAAGGTAAAAATGGATTTATTTGTTAAAAAAGACTCCAAATACTCCTCTGATTTTGAATCTGTCATTATCAAAATGGGAAACCTTAATAAATTAGAATCTACGGAAGATAAAATAACAAATGCCTATTCTTTTTTAGTTCAAAGCTCTGATTTCTTTATCCCTTTCGGTGATTCTATTGATTTCGAAGCAGAAAGAAAAAAAATTGAAGAAGAATTAGAATATACAAATGGATTTTTATCAATTGTTTCAAACAAATTGAACAATGAAAAATTTGTAAGCGGTGCACCAGAAGCTGTTGTAGCTAATGAAAAGAAAAAACAAGCGGATGCACAACAAAAAATTACTCAATTAGAAGAAAAACTTGCAAATTTAGCTTAACAAAAAGTCTGACTAATAAAAGCAACTCTTAAACTATGGTTGCTTTTATTAGTTGAATCCGCCATCTAAAAAAGAACATTGAAAAAATTAGCATCACTCCTTATCAAGGAGAATGAACAAATTTAATAATTTAAAAATTACTAAATAGTATGAATCGAATTGTGATTATTCAAAAAGATTTATTACAATTTATTTAATGAAGCCATACTAATTGGGCTTCTTCAGGTTCCCCCATTCGTTCTGCTAAGCGAAAATACCTTGTTGATAATCCCCCTAAAAAATCTTGAGCTTTCTTACCAGCTTCATTCAACCCTAGAATAGATTCTACTTTCCAAAAACCAACCAAATGTTCGATAATGCTAGCATAATCCATACTTGTGTAAACACCTATTTTCTG
>CAMCQL010000006.1 GCA_945877005.1 Chryseobacterium gleum | reverse complement strand
TCTTGGTTAGAAGATTTCTTATTAGATTTTAAAAATACAGTCATTGTTGTATCGCATGACCGTCACTTTTTAGATACAGTGTGTACGCATATTTGTGACATTGATTACAGTAAGATTAACTTGTTTACAGGGAATTATTCATTCTGGTATCAATCTTCTCAATTGGCTGCTCGTCAACGAAACGATAAAAATAAAAAAGCGGAAGATAAAAAGAAGGAATTACAAGATTTCATTTCTCGTTTTTCTGCAAATGCTTCAAAATCGAAGCAAGCGACCAGTAGGAGAAAAATGTTGGATAAATTAGATTTGGATGAAATTCAGCCATCTTCTAGAAAATATCCAGGAATTAATTTTGCGGCTGAGCGAGATGCTGGAAATCAGATTTTAACAGTCTCTAATTTGTCCAAAGAATTTGAAGGAAATTATTTGTTTAAAGATTTAAATTTCACGTTGAATAAAGGAGATAAAGTGGCGATTGTTTCAAAAAATTCCGTTGCAATTACGGCTTTATTTGAAATGTTAAATGAAAGACAGAAAGCAGATACGGGTGATTTTACCTATGGTACAACAATCACAACAGCTTATTTGCCAAACGATAATAGCGAGTATTTTGAGCACGATCAATCGTTAATTGATTGGTTGCGTCAATATGCCCAAACCGACGAAGAAAAGGAAGAAGTGAGTATTCGTGGTTTCTTAGGTCGTATGTTGTTTTCAGGTGAAGAAGCGTTGAAGTCTGCAAAAGTGCTTTCAGGAGGTGAAAAAGTTCGTTGTATGTTATCTAAAATGATGTTAGCGAAAGCCAACTTGTTAATGATGGATGAGCCAACGAATCACTTGGACTTAGAGTCTATTACAGCATTAAACAATGGTATGAGAGATTTCCCAGGGAATATAATTTTTACTTCTCATGACCACGAATTGGTGAATACAGTTGCCAATCGAATTATTGAAATTACCCCTACAGGATTCATTGATAAAATGATGCCTTACGATGATTATTTGGGAGATAGTCGAATCGCTGAGCTTCAAGTAGAATTGTATTCGTAAAATTTTAACAAAATAGTTAATGAAAGAAGCTGTCCGAAAAAGGCAGCTTTTTTTAATTTAATCAAGTGGCGAATGAATATTATAGATTTAAAAATCAGTGTTGAAAATTTAGATAGGTGGAAGTTTGTTGAGTCTTTGTATTTGAAATCATTTCCTGCCAACGAAAGACAAGCACTAGAAAAAATAATCGAACGAATTGAGAAAGGGAAAATTGAATTAATAATTGTTTATCATCAAGAAGAAGCTATCGGTTTTGCTTTAATTTGGAGGGTGAAAAATTTAAAATCAATTTATTTGGAGTACATAGCGGTAGAAGAAGATTATCAAAATAGAGGTGTTGGTAAAGAATTAATTAAGTTTTTGATGAATCAGCTATTACCATCAGAAAAAATAATTGCGGAGATTGAAGATGTTCAACAAGGAGATAACAAACGTCAGAGATTAAAAAGGTATTTATTTTATAAAAATCTTGGATTTGAAAAAATTGATGGATTGGATTATTTTTTGCCACCTTTGGATGGTACCTCCGCAACAAAGATGGATTTAATAGTGTATCCAGCTCAAGATAATTTACCAAAGAAATATATAAAAAGTGTGATTAAGTTATTATTTGAGGAAGTTTATGAAAAATCAGAAAATAATTTATATTATTGTAAGGTGTTAAAATCAATAAAATAGATCAAAAATGATAGAATTTTGGGGATTTGTTGTGGATTCTTTATCTGCAATTTTAGCAGCAATTGCAATTTTGCTTTATATTATCTTTTGGTACAAAGAAAAAACTTCTACCAATTACGATATTTTTGATAGCTTGTACCTTGATTTATTAAAAACGGGTTTAGAATTTCCCCGCTTTAGAAATAAAAATGAGACAATAATTTATCAAGAGAAATTTCAAGGAAATGAATTGATACAGTATGATATATATGCTTATATCTCGTGGAATTTTATTGAAACTATTTTGGATAAAGGAGATGATAATTTGATGGTTACATGGTTGCCAGCAATTAAACTCGAGGCATCGCTTCATGAAAAATGGTTTTTTCAACCTGAAAATCAGTTGAAGTTTAAACCATTATTTGTAGAACAGGTAAAAAAGCTAGTATTGAATTAGTTTTTTTTATTTACTGAAACATTAAGTTATTTTGAAAATATCGACTTTTCATTAAATGGCTTTTAATTTTAAAAAAAATGAAAAATTATACCTTTGATTTTATTCCACAAGGTGCTCAAATCACAGTAACAGAGGAGCATTTCGAATTTTTAAAACGTAAAAATAATTCTGAAGTTGAGCTTGTCAAATGGTCAAGAGCCAATACAATAATCCTAGATACAGGGAATTATTTAATGCCAGGCATTATTGATCATCACCAACCTGATTTAAGTGTAGCAGAAAGTTGTGTAGCAAGTCTTGTGGTTCAAGATGCAGATAGATATTTAGCTCATCTAAAAGATCAAAAAGAAGTAGTTGTAATAACCCATTTTTCACCTGATTTAGACGCTGTTGGTGCAGTTTATTTTACCTTAAAGTATCTAGATAACAAACCATTTACTGCATTTGATCAATTATTATCAGATTATATTTTAGAGGTAGATTCGGGTAAATTAAGTATCGATCCAGAATATCCAGTGAGTATTGCTTCTATTTGGTTGGCAGTTACCAATCAAAAAAATAAATTAGTAGACAATCAGCTTATTGTATCAAAAGGGATTAATTTTTTTGATAAAATCTCAGAGTTATTGTTGATTAATTCATCTCCATGGAGTGTTAATTTCTTGCAAAATCTTACTGGTTTTGACGATGAAATAAATCAAATTAACGAAGATTTAGAAAGTTATAAATTTGATTTTGAACAGAAATCAACGTGTCATTCAATACAATTATTTAATATTCTTCGTGGTGGAAAAGACGTTTTAGATGTTATCATCACTTCGCAACCTACAAGTTTTTTATGGAAATATTGGGTGAGAGGAGATAGAAAACGAAGTCCAAACAAGGAAGGGTTTATTGTTACTTGTGCACATTTTATGAATCGTTCTATCATCAGTGTAGATCCAAATATGCCTTATAATTTGAAGGGACTAGGTTTGATGATTGATCATGCAGAAATTCAACTATTGCAATCATCTGAAACAATTGAGGAAATCGAGCACGGCCCATTAGATGAAACAGGAAAAAGAGGAGGGAAACGAGGAGGGTTTCACAGGAACGATCCATGGTACGATGGTAGAGGATTTCATAATTTCACGATTATTGATGCTCCACGCGCAGGTACAAAATTATCGGAGGAAGCATTAAATGAATTAATTCTATCTACAGAATTATGGCAGAGTTATGGTGTTTATTTGGATGAGTTAATTGAAGATCCTGAAAATAAAAATGGAATTAATGAGGTGTTGAAGAATTTAACACTCGATGAATTATTGCAACTTCCATTGCCAGAAAAAAATTCAAAAGATCATTTAATTGAATTGGAATTGCCTCAAAGTTTTAATGTTATTGATCTTTCACTTGAAAATCAATTAAAATATATTGATCTTTTAGAGAAATCTAGATTTCAAGTTAAAAAAGATTTACTGAATGAATATTGGTATAGAGAGAATTGTCAACAATACATACGATTGATTGGTGAATCATTAAATTCATTGCCAACAACTTCTTTTTATGAATTAAAAAAAACAATCACTTTACAAATTGCTGATAAAATTGATTTTGAAGGTGTGAAATTGTTTTTAATGGTTACGAATGATTTGCCAAAGGAAGCAGTAATTCGTTGTCTTTCTAAGGTGAAATATATAGTCGACTTCAATAAGTATATGAATTTTTTAATGGATGTTCAAAATTTACATCCTCAAACATTTCATCTTAATGCAAATGATTTTTTCGAGAAAACAACAACGACGAAATTTGATTTAATCACCTATTTCCCTGCCTCTGAAGAATTACAATACGATTTACCGCTGTACACTTATAACAATTTAAAAAATTATTTTGATGATTTAATTGTATGTTCGGAATATGCAGGAGCAAATTACGAGTTTGATGCATCTAAGGAGTATATTGCAATGGATTTTAGTTCTAATTTCAATGAAAATGGAATTGGAACTGCTACTTTATTGAAAACAGCTTTGCTTTTTAATGAGTACAAAGAGCATGTTTTTGACTGCGTATTTAAATCAAAATTAGAAGATTTACGAATTATAAGAAATGAGACGTTAAAATCTACAAAAGGGGTTACAGCTAAAATAATTAAGCAGTACAGTGTAGAAGAACTTCTGCGGTTAAATTATCTGGAAATTAAACAGTTAATTAAAATTTTAAAGCCAGATCTTCAAGAAAACGGAAAAGAATACCTGTCGGTTCTTAATTTTATAGAAATCGTTGCTTCAGTTTCCAATCTTCAGCTACGATTATCTAATTTTTCGAAGTTGGTGGATCAAAATTTTGAGTTTCACTTTGCTGGAAACCAATTTCTTAGTTGTTTGAACCGTGTCGTGTATAATCTGTTTTATGCGCAATCAATATATTTACAATATACTGATAGTGAACAAGTAGAAGGTGTTTTGAATGATACAATGGGTTTAGTGAATGTACTCCGTACCTTGCAAGATCAATCTCCAGAAATTGGAATTAACGATTTTTCTGAACAACTAATTGATTTCACTAATAATATTCTTTCCGAATTAAATCTTCCAATGGAAGAGATGGAGCAATTACTTCTAGTTAATACTTCACAATACCAGTTGATTAATGGCAATGATGGGTTGATACAATTGATTAGAGCAACATTCCCTTCGTTTTATCAATATTTTCTTTTAGAAATTTTCGTAGGTTTTAAAAGATATTATGCTGAAAAGATCTATTTCATTCGCGAAGAAATGTTGCGTTTGGTAGAATTGTCTGACTCGCAAGAGGAAGAAAAAGCTACTTTAGTTTTTGATAAATTATATGCTTCAATTTTAAATGCATCAATTACATATGATTGGCAGGAAGTTAAAGACCAGGTAGATATAGAAGATAAAATTGATAAAAAATTATTTTACAAAAAATATTTTAGTTGGATTTCTACTAATTTCGAACAATCTGATTCAAATAATGTCTTAACCCAGTTAAATTCTAAAATAAGATTTTCATTTGGTAAGAGTAAAGGTGATCTTGAAGTTTTGGTGCGGAAATTACCAGAATCTCTTCCATCAATTTCTTATTTAGATCTCCAAAAGAAAATGGTTTATAATGTAAAGTCAAGTATAATAATTAGTCATTTTCCGAATAAGTTTTTACATCAAAGTTTTGACTTTATTAGTAAATTATACATTGATAAATTTGATGTAGATACTGCTAAAAGAGGTTTGATAAGTTACAGTACAGAATTCCCTTTTTATTACAGGTGGTTTACCAAAACAAATGTGCTTCGGGTTGTTTCAATTGTCTTGATAGTGATGCTTTTTTTAGTAGGGTGTTTTGACGGGAATGTATATAAATTTGGAGATCTTAGTGAAAATGCACCAATTGCCGCTCAAATAAAAACTTTTTTGAGTCCTTCAATTTTTTATTTGTTTAGTAAACTTTTTTCAGGTTTTTGGATTTTAATATTAAGCCTATCTTTTACGCTGCCAATAATTATGTTTTTACTGGTGCTAAAAAATTATTTTACAAGTGATAGTGAAAAGGGTGCTGTTAGAAGTTTTAAATTTCTTGATTTAATTCATAGTACAGAATCTAATCAAAGTAATTTATTGTATTTTTCTTTTGTTGTTCCATTAATCTTTGTTGTTGTTCAGATGGCTTCAAGTGATACCATAGAAATGATAAATAACATTACGGGTATACGTCTAATTAGCACATTAATAATTATTATAGGTTTAACAATTTCTGCAGTTTATATGCATGTAAAGGAGCGAAACAAGTACAAGAATACAGCATGGTTATTAAAGAAAACAGAACATATGTTTTGGTTACATATTTTACAAGCATTGTTAATTACAATTTTTATTATCGATTTAATGCTTCGATTAGATGTTTCAATTGAAAATTTTCAAAGTCATGATGATTTATTTTCTGCAGGAATTTCAAAATTTATTAAGTTGGAGATAGGTCCATTTGATTTTATAATCATGCCAATATTTACATTGTTGGTAGCTTTATTGACACTGTTCTTTAGTTTCTTTATTGATAAAGTATTAGGGAGTAAAGAGTAAAAGAAAATAGAATAATAAATAAAAGAAAGACAAAATGATAAATACAGAATTTGAACTACCTAAAGGGTTATCTAAAACAATTAACGACCTTGCAAGAACAAGGGAAAAAGCAGCTAAACAAAAGTACCTATTAGATTTAGGTGAGTCTTTAGTAATGCACCTTGCCGCTTTTTTAATTGCAGAGTATAAGCAATCAGGAATACTTCATATTGATTTGGAAAAAGCATTTATAAAGAATAACAAAAATCTAAGTTTTGGAGTTTATCTAGGGTTTATAAGAGAGTCGGTAAAATTTTTACATTCTATTCAACAACCTTCAAAAATTCAGTTGCTTTTAATGGGTAAAAATGATTTTTTTGATATCGGAAAATTCATTAAATCCTACGAAGCAATTAAAGATGCGATTAACAATGAAAAAGAAATTTCATTGGTTGAAGCAGCCGCTTTGAAAAGTAAGGAAAACGCGGGGAAACTTAATTTACTCGATTTTTTTAACACATTCATTGAATTAAGAAACCGAGTAGCACATCCTCACAAAGAAGTTAAAGGAAAGCATATTACCTGGCCATTTAACGAGGATTATTTTGACTCTATAAATCCATCTATTGAATCAGCGTTATTTGAAGCTTTCAGATCACTTTCAAATGTATGGGAATTTAAAATATTTACAGTCAACGAATTTTACGAGGATAATTTATTATTAGAGTCTGAAAATGGTCAAATTTCAGAAATAAAGAGTGAACAGGAATTTATTTCAGGAACTAAAGTAATTATTAATCAAAATAAAGATTTGCTTGTTTTTGATTGGAAAATATTACTAAAAGCTGGCCAAGAAGGGTTGGATGCTATTAAAAAAGAAGAAGATGAATTAAGAAATAAAGCGTCAATTGAAGATTTGAAAATCGCTATAACGGCTGCTTTGGACGATGGACAAATAAGCAGAGACGAATTTAATTTTTTTGAATCTATAGGTAAAACTAAGATGAATCTATCTAAAAATGAAATTAAAGAGGTGATTATAGAAGTTGCACATGCTAAGGGAATTAATGATCCTTTTCCAGAAGTTGACCAACGCTACATTGATTTACTTGATGAAGCAATTAAAAATAAAACCTATAATGAATTTTTATTGAGATTATCGGGTCAACAATATGGTGTTGATTCAGAGATGTTTAATAAGCTATTTGAAGAGAGGGCATATGCGTTAAATGTTGATCCAGTAGAAGTAAAAAACAATAAAATCATTCAATTTAGCGCTTCAGAATTATCTGATTTTCAAGGTTTAATGAGCGCTCAGCAATGGTTGAGAGGAATGGGGATGTTCAATCAACTTTCAAAAGAAAGTGTTTATAAGATTACAGGAGATTCTTACCAATCTGAAACAAAAGAATACGCACATAGAAATGCGTTTAAATCACTTCAAAATTTTGTAGTTAGTCGAATTAACAGACTTGGTATAGCGGATGAAGACGAGTGGGATACAAAAAGAAACAATTGGCAAATTGGAACGATGACTAGTTATGCGTGGACTTCCATTTTTCCTAAAAAAGCTAGATCAGGAAGAGTACTTGCATTGAATTTAACAATTTACTCAGACGGTTATGTCCATACTGGTTTTTTACCTGATTGGAAAGATTACGATCAATTAGAGAATTATGGATTGTTATTACATGTTTTTGTAAATCATTTAAAAGAATTTGCGTTAGATTATAGAGATGAATTGATTAAATATCCAAATCTTCAGGTTTGGGATACGGTCAACAATAAAGGAGTGTATTCTTTGTTAGAGGCTTTCGATAAAATTCCTTGGTATTTTGATCATTTGTATGAATTTGATATGATTCAGTTTGGGTTGACATATGAAGAAGTCCAGTTGAAACCAATTTTGATTTCAGAATCTTTTGATATCGTATTTAATTTGTTCAGTGGTTTATTTGAGTATGTGAACAGGGATTATGAGAATTTATTAGATTCAAGTTTTATTATCTTTGAAAAAGAAGCAGAAGTAGAACAAAAATTGAATGGATTAAAAGATGTATTTTCTAATTACAATCTAATTGAGCTTGATGTTCAGGATGAGAAGAAAGAGGAGGAAGACGAGGTTAATATTTCTTTAGGTGAAAGAGAAAAAGGCAATGATAAATTTATTGGAAGTCCTAAAAAGGGATATATTGGATTAGAGTTTCGTAAAACGTTGAAAGGGTTCCCCCTTATTTTTGATGTTCGAATCAAGCAAGATTATAAATTAAATAAATTATATCTTCAAATTCATCTAAGTTGTGCAGGTTATTTTGAGAAGCAAGTTCATGCATCTTTAGAAAACATTTTACAACAAATGAGTGAGATAAAACTACCGAATGCTAGTTCTTATTTTATGAAAAGTAAGCTGGTTATTTGTCAATCAATTGATGCTATTTCAGCTTATAATCCTAATGAAATTGTTAATGAGTTTTTAAGTGATTTCTCAGTTCTTTTAGCGCAACAAAGTGTTTCGTTTTTAGATATTCAACCGTACGATAAGTTGATGATTGGAGTTGAAAATGAAGCCGTTAGTTTTTTAGATCAACTAGCAGGTGAAACTAGTCCTTTGTTTGGTTGGAAGATTTACAAAGAAAGAAATAGAATGAAAGGTAATCGTTTTGTAGATTTCTCAAGTTCAACTAAAAAACACGGCATTCATTCTATTTGTTGGGGTGTATTATTTGATAATCATCAACCGAATATTGGTGCAAAATTTATCGTTCAAGATTCAATTAAAGGAGAAGCTTTGGTAGAACCAATAAAAAACTTTGTAAATCAGAATGATAATTGGAAA
This sequence comes from Chryseobacterium gleum, assembly GCA_945877005.1. Lineage (GTDB taxonomy): Bacteria > Bacteroidota > Bacteroidia > Flavobacteriales_D > Crocinitomicaceae > CANHVK01. Next base: position 13,648 of record CAMCQL010000006.1, on the reverse strand, counting down.
TTACATGTTATAGAAAATTCAAATTCCGAAAATGAACTATGGATTTTTAATTCGTTGGATGAATCTCAGTTAAGCGCCTCAAGTCAATGGAATAGAAATTATTCTCCTAAACACGCTGGAATAGACAACCCTTCTAATTATTGGTGCTCGAAAGAAAGCATGGAAGAACAACCATGGATTCAATTCAATCTTCCGACATTAAAACTTTTATCGGCTATAAAAATACAAGGAGCACCTCATAGAAAGAATTACATAACTCAGTTTGATTTATATTATTCTCTTGACGGTAAAAAATGGGAAGTCATAAAAGATTTTGAAGGCAATGATGCTGTTAAAGAGACGAATGAAATTACTTTAACAAGACCAATTGTTGCGAATTATTTGAAAATAGTTCCAACAAAATGGGTTGGTTATGCTGGTTTAAGGATAGATTTCTTAGTGAAAGATTTACAGCCTGATAAAATTGAGGTGAATTATTTAGTGCCCATCGATAATAATACAGATATTCAAGCTACATTTAAAGAATTAGAAAACCATTTATCTAATTTTAAGGACACTTTCGGGAGTCTCTTAGTATTTTAGACGTAAAATAATTGAATAAAGTTTATTTATCTATAAGTGTTTTAATCAAAAATAAAATAATGAAAAATTACTACAAGGAATTGATTGTATCTGCAACAATTATTTTAGCTGCATTCATATTTAAAAGTGCTTATACAGCAAAAAACTATAAGGACGATACCATTTCTGTAACTGGATTAGGAGAAACGTCATTTGTCTCGGATTTAATTGTTTGGAAGGGTACATTTTCGAGAAAAGATGTTAATTTAAAACAAGCTTATACTGATTTAAACAACGATCGAACCTATATAAAGAAATATTTGATTTCAAAAGGTATAAAAGACAAACAGTTAGTTTTTTCATCAGTAATTATTACCAAAGAGTACGATTATTTCACAGATGAATCAGGAAACAACACTTCAACATTTAATGGCTACAAATTGGAGCAAACCATCGAAGTAGAATCCAATGAAGTAGATAAAGTGGAAGAAATTTCTCGTCAGGTAAGTGAGTTAATCAATTCAGGGGTTGAATTTTATTCTCAAAGTCCGGAGTATTTTTACACAAAGTTAGCCGAGCTTAAACTTAAGATGATTTCACAAGCTACAAAAGACGCTACAAATCGTGCAGAAAAAATTGCTGAAAATGCGGGAAGTTCTTTAGGTAAATTAAAGAATGCAGACATGGGGGTATTTCAAATAGTAGCGCAAAATTCTTCTGAAGATTATTCTTGGGGAGGTTCATTCAATACTTCTTCGAAAAAGAAAAAAGCAAACATCACCATTAAAATGAAATTTATGCTTGATTAATCTAAGTTTTTTATAATTAGTATTTTACACCGTATTAAAATGCTCATCAATAACTATATTGATGAGCATTTTAGTTAATAAAACAATCCGTTTTTGATCGTTAATTGTCACTCAGAAACCACGATGCACTCGAAGTGGGTGTTTCTTTTAATGAGATAGATAAGAGTTGTGTTTCATCTGAAAATTTCTCTTTTAGTATGTCAACAAAATGGAGTAGTAAATTTTCGCATGTAGGTTGAAAAGGAACTAAAATTACCTTTTCGAATTCATTGGAAATTACTTCAGATTTGGAATAAGGCGCCTCTTCGTTTAAGACGAGTGCATGATCAAAGACTTCAATGATCAATTTTTGAACAATCGATTTTAAATCTCCAAAATCGATGACCATTCCGAGTTTCACATGCTCAATATCCGCAATTGGTTGCCCAAGTAAAGTAATATCCAAGTGATAAGTATGCCCATGTATGTTTTTACACGGACCATCATAGCCATACAATGCATGGGCCATGTCAAATGTGAAAGATTTTGTAACTCTAATTTTAGGAATGTTGTTCATAATTTATGAAAGCTTTATAAACTAAAAAAGGTTAAGAATGATTCTTAACCTTTTTTTGTGACCCCGTTTGGATTCGAACCAAAGACCTACTGCTTAGAAGGCAGTTGCTCTATCCAGCTGAGCTACGGGGCCTCTTTGAGAAAAAAAAAGGGGATGATTTCTCATCCCCTTGTCGGGGTGGCCAGATTCGAACTGACGACCTCCTGGTCCCAAACCAGGCGCGATACCGGGCTACGCTACACCCCGAGATGATTTAAATCTCTTTATATTTCAAAGTGCCTTTTCAGGTGTGCAAATATAAGAATAATTTCCTAATCTACAAATTAAATCTAAAATTTAATTGCGGTGGGAGCGGGATTCGAACCCGCGGTACAGTTACCCGTACGACAGTTTAGCAAACTGTTGGTTTCAGCCTCTCACCCATCCCACCTTTGTTCAATGAACTGAGTGCAAAATTAATAAAATCATTAAACTTTGAAAGCTTTTTTAAGATTATTTTAATGAAAAATACACTTTTATTTAAGATCTTGTTTTTTAAGCTAGTAGGAGTGTGATGGTTTTGCTTATTTCTAAAAATGTGAGTAGGTAGATACTATGTGTAAAGTTTAATGTTCCCTTTGCTTTTGACGTGCTTTTAAAGCAAAAAATAGACAATAGGAGTAACGAGGAAGAAATCGCTTCATTTGAATTTAAAAAAAGTCCAATTAGTAATACGATCAAGATAGAATAGTGAATTAGTGTCGATTTTTTACTTGATGAAGTTAAATTAAAGATTTTTATTGAGGTAAAAAACAAGCTACTATAAAATATCAAATAACAGAAATCGGTAATCAATAGTTTTGAAAATCTCCCCATTTGTTCACTTGATAAAAATAAGTTCCAATAAAATTCATTAGAGCCTACTAAAAAACAAGCCCCGATTCCAAGCAGGAGGGACCATCGGTCTTTTGTTAAAAAGTAAAAATAACTTGTTACAAACAAAAAAATAATTTCATTTAATGGAAATGGAAAAATGAGTTGTCTGTTTTGTAACCATCCAGTTGCGGCATATACAACAAGGGTGGTTATAAGTAAGGTAGTAGTTTTACTTTGAGGTGTCATTTTTTTGATTTCAAAGCTTCTTCTATGTATTTAAATGTTGAAAGTACTTCTGGTTGACCATTTACCACTGCTACATCGTGCTCGAAGTGAGCACTTGGCTTTCCATCGTATGTTACAATAGTCCAATTATCGTCTGCTTGAACTACTTGTTCAGTTCCCATGTTGATCATAGGTTCAATAGCAATTGTGAGACCTTCTAAAATTTGTTTTCCAGTTCCCCTTCTTCCATAATTTGGTACTTGAGGTTCTTCGTGCATGGTTTTTCCAAGTCCATGACCAACTAAGTCACGTACTACTCCATAGCCATGTTTTTCAGCATGTTGTTGAATGTGAAATCCAATGTCTCCAATTCTATTTCCTATTCGTGTTTGTTCGATGCCAATTTGTAAGCATTCTTTGGTAACTTCCAATAATTTTTTCACTTCTGGAGCTACTTCGCCTACTTCAAAAGTATAAGCATGGTCGCCATAATAACCTTCAAAGTAAGAACCACAGTCCACGGAGATAATATCCCCTTCTTTGAGTGGTTGATTGGTAGGTATTCCATGAACGACCTGTTCGTTGATTGAAATACATAGTGTATTTGGGAAATCATACAAGCCTAAGAAACCTGGAATAGCATTCTGACTTCGAATGTATTCTTCTGCAATTTTGTCTAAAAACAAAGGTGTTATTCCTGGTTTTATTTCTGCAGCTAAGATACCAAGTGTTCTACTAACTATTTGTGCAGCTTCTCGCATTATTTCGATTTCTGCTGGTGTTTTGTAAAATATTTGTTTTTTATTAAAAAGTCCCAATTTTCTGAATTTTAAATAGATAAAAAAAGCTGAATCCACGAATGAATTCAGCCTATATATTCAATAGATGTATTAAGCTAATACAGCTTTAACTTTGTCGGATGCTTCTTGAAGTAAAACAGCTGAATGTACGTTTAAACCTGATTCGTCAATCAATTTTTTAGCTTCTACTGCATTTGTGCCTTGTAATCGAACAATAATTGGAACAGGAATTGAACCAATATTTTTGTAAGCGTCTACAACACCTTGAGCAACTCTATCGCATCGAACGATTCCACCAAAAATATTGATTAAAATTGCTTTAACATTTTTGTCTTTTAAAATGATGTGAAAAGCTTTTTCTACACGTTCTGCATTTGCAGTTCCTCCAACGTCTAAGAAGTTTGCAGGATTCCCGCCAGATAGTTTAATGATGTCCATAGTAGCCATAGCTAAACCAGCTCCATTCACCATGCAAGCAACGTTACCGTCTAATTTCACAAAATTTAATCCAGCTGCATCTGCTTCTACCTCTGTTGGATCCTCTTCAGTAAAATCTCTCATTGCTGCATATTCTGGGTGTCTGAATAATGCGTTGTCATCTAAAGAAACTTTTGCATCAACAGCAATAATTTTATTGTCTGAAGTTTTAAGAACTGGGTTGATTTCAAACATTGAAGCATCACAGCCCTCGTAAGCAGCATACAATGAAGTGACAAATTTTGTCATTTGTTTGAATGCTTCACCAGATAAACCTAAGTTAAAAGCGATTTTACGCGATTGAAATCCTTGGATTCCAACTCTTGGATCTATTTCTTCTTTGAAAATTAAATGTGGTGTGTTTTCAGCAACGGTTTCAATGTCCATTCCTCCTTCTGTAGAGTACATGATGACATTTCTTCCTTTTTCTCGGTCTAATAATACAGACACATAGAATTCCGACACTTCACTTTCACCTGGATAGTATACGTCTTCCGCTAATAATACTTTAGATACTAATTTACTTTTACCGTTCGTTTGTGCAGTTTGTAAATGACCTCCAAGTATTCCGCGTACTTTTTCTTCAACTTGGTCAATGCCTTTAGCTAAAACAACTCCGTGCGAACCAGTTTCATCGATTGTACCTTTTCCACGACCTCCAGCGTGTATTTGAGCTTTAACAACGTACCATCCAGTACCCGTTTCCTCTGTTAATTTTTTTGCTGAAGCTACCGCGTCTTCAACTTTTTCAACGACAACTCCTCTTTGTACAGTCACACCGTACTTTGTTAGAATTGATTTTCCTTGGTATTCGTGTAAGTTCATGTTCAGAATTTTGCAGGGTAAAGGTAAAGTTTTATACTTAATTTTTCAATTTACTTTGTAATTATTTCTATCTTTTTTTTATTTCTTCATTAATTTCCATGCTCCATGTATAGGCCGCGATATAAACTCATTTTCTTTGCGCTTTTTTATGGAATGCCAAAGAGATTCAAATCCATGTTTTAATGCAATTTCCTCTGTTTTTGTGCTTTCTTTAAGTGCTTCTGTTGAAGTGAAATGTGTTTTTATAAAATTGGTATCAAAGTCTCCTGAAATAAATGCATTGTGCTGAAGTACATACAAGCAAAAGTCTAAGTTGTTTTTGATTCCAGCAACTTGATAGTTTTTGAGTGCTTTAATCATTTTTGAAATTGCAACTTCTCTTGTTTCCCCCCAGGTAATGACTTTTGCAATCATAGGATCATAATAGATAGGTATTTCCATACCTTCTTCAAACGCATCGTCAACTCTTAAGTGGGTATCAGTAGGAGTTCGGTAACGAATTAATTTTCCAATATCAGGTGTGAAATTTGAGAAGGTGTCTTCTGCATACAATCGAATTTCAATGGCATGTCCTTTTATTTCAAGTTCGGTTTGTTTTTTTGGTAAGGGCAAGTTCATCGCAACATTTATTTGCCATTCTACTAAATCTAAACCAGTAATTTCTTCTGTTACGGGGTGTTCTACTTGAAGACGGGTGTTCATTTCTAAAAAATAAAAATTTAATTCCGCGTCCAATAAAAACTCAACGGTCCCAGCACCAATGTAGTTGCATGATTTACAAACGTTAATTGCTGCTTCACCCATTTTTTTTCTGAGTTCAGGCGTGACAACTGAACTCGGTGCTTCTTCAATTACTTTTTGGTGTCTTCGTTGAATGCTACATTCTCTTTCAAAGAGGTAGACGTGGTTTCCGAAGTTATCACCAAAGACTTGTATTTCAATATGTCTTGGTTTGTCAACGAATTTTTCAACAAATACAGCATCATTTCCGAAGGATGATTTTGCTTCACTTTGTGCCATTTTCATTTGACTTTCTAACTCGTCTTCTTCTTCTACTAATCGCATTCCTTTACCTCCTCCACCTGCAGATGCTTTAATTAGAATCGGATAACCAACTTTTTTTGCGATTTCTTTCGCTTCTTGAACTGAGCTTATAGCTTTGTCAATTCCTGGAACTAATGGGACGTTGAACTGAGCAACAGCTTGTTTAGCGCTCAGTTTATCTCCCATTACTTCAATTGATTCAGGAGATGGTCCAATGAAAATAATTCCAGTAGCTGTAATTTTTTTAGCAAAATCACTATTTTCGGACAAAAATCCGTAACCAGGATGAATTGCATCAATCGAATGTTTTAGACATAGATCTAAAAGAACATCTTGTTTTAGGTAGCTTTCACTGGAAGGAGATGCTCCTATATAATAAGATTCATCAGCCTCTCGAACATGAAGACTATCTTTATCAGCTTCGGAATACACTGCAACACTTACAATGTTCATTTTTTTGAGGGTGCGAAGTATGCGGCGTGCAATTTCACCTCTATTTGCAATAAGTACTTTCTGTATCTTTTTCATTGAAATACTGAATTTAATCAAACCACTATTTAACTGTGGCTGTAGGAGAAGGTGTTTTAGTATTAGGACTGCTCTTTTTAGGGATTGGTTGTAAGTTTGTACGATTCGGCTTCATGATTCTTTTCTTATCTTTTTTTCTGAAAATATCTAAAAAACCTTGATACAATTCAAAATCATTGAGGGATGAAAAATCATTTTTGTAACTCAAGCCTATCCCTTGTGTATTTAAACTATTGAGCTGAATACTCGTATTTAAGTCGTTCGTTTCATTGAATCCATTAATACTTAAGTTTCCTTTTTTGGTTAGTTTGTACTCTAGATTAAAATTGCTGATTAAAATGCTTTGAGGTGTGTTCAATGATGTTACAGATGCGCGACCGATAGTTCCGTTTACGATTAATTTACCGTCAAAAAAGTTTTTGGAAACACCAATCGCAATTTTATCTGCATTTTGAGTGTTGTTTAAATCTTGATTCCCCTGCGTCGTTAAATTGTTGCTAGCAGTATTATAGGTCAAATTCAGTTTGTATTCCTTAGAAAGGTCACCGAGGATACTATTTATTTGACTTGAAACTAAATCTGCAACCGCATTTGTGCCAACGCTTGTACTACTTGAGAGCAATGGTTGAAATTTCTTCCATAAAAACAATGAAATGAATTGTTTATTTAGCTCATCTTTATTAGTATTAATCCTTGAAATTGCAGCTTTTGCATCGTCATTGATACCTGTCCCTGCACTAGGAAGTTCAAATTCAAAAGCGATTTTTGGTTGTTTGATTGTTTCTTGTAATTTTAATTTACATTTTACCGCTTGCATCGTCTGACTGTTTGTAGATTCTGCAGGTAAGATGTCTTTAAGGTTGGTTGTAACGGTGTAATAAGTGGTTAAATCAAGCAATGCTTCGTAGGGGTCACCTGACCAACTGATCGTTCCTTCTTCTTGTATGTTAAAATTTTGCTTGATTGGGCCTAGTACAAATGTGTAGGTACTTTGATTCGTCTTATCATTTTTGATGGTGTATAGGCCGTTCATGGAAATTTTGCCCGAAGGGTCCATTTTTATTGAAATATCACCATTTCCATAAGCGATTATTTCATCACCAGTCCGTTCGTTAAAGATTAATTTCACTTGAGTGCTGGGTGTTACATGAAATTTCAGATCTAAATTGAGGTCAAATTGAGAGTAATTGGACTTTGTTTTAAGTGTGTCTTTGACTTTGTTCGATATAAATTCAATAAAATTACTTTCTTCATAATTTGTTGCACCATACATGGGTATGCTAATTAATGATCCAGTGTTGGTTGAAAGATCTGTAGTTACATTCGCATTTTCAGTAGTTCCGTTAATGTTGATTTCTCCGGTTGCATAGACTTTACCAAAATAGACTTCGTCTTCGGTGAATCGCGTGTTTAAAAGTAAAAATTTATCATTTAAAGTACGTATACCATTTTGAAAACTAATGTTTTCCAGTGTTTGGATATTAATGTCGTAATTCCAATTTGTGAAGTTGTCGTGGTAGATTGTAGCAATGAGGGATCCTGTATGACCTTCTTCATCAGTGAATGGAATATTGTCGGCGTAAAAACCATTTTTATTGATGTCAATATCTCCATTAATTGAAAACCATGTACCGAAATCTTCGGATTTCACTTTCCCGTTCAACACTGAAACTTTTCCTTGAATTTCAGGATTGTAAAGTGTTCCAGTGAGATTTATTTCTCCAGAAATTTCACCTTGTACATTTGAAAGTATGCTTTGGTCTATGAATGAGTTTGAAAAATGTAAGTCAGTGTGCTGTAGGTACAAGCTTAGGTGAATGTTTTTTTCAGTATTGGTAAAAATAAAACCATCAAAATTGAAGGATGGAATGTTTTTATAGTCCATCTTACCATTCAGATTCATTTTTTGTGATTGATAGCTCCAGTCTGCATGTGTATCAATCGTTCCAATTTTTTCTTTGTTGAAAACGAGATTTTCTACAGAAGCATTACAAGTAATAGATAGGTTCTCTTTTAGATTTTTAATCTCAGCAGATGTTGTAAGGATTCCTTCTAATTGAGAGCTTTTGTCAAATAAAAAGTTTAAATTGTTCAATTGAAACTGATTGATATTTATGAATGCTGGAGTAGAAGTGCTGGCTAAATCGCCATTGATTTCGATGGATTCTTTGTTGTGTTGTGCCAGTAGGTTGTTGATGAAAAAATTCACTGAAGTGAACTCAATTGTTGCAATTTGATTGATTTCCCATTTGTTTTTATTTAAATAAAATGAAGAAGGAGCTATTATTGCTTTAAATATCGAAGGGTTTGGACTTTCTAAGTTGAATTTTAGCTCCGATTTCTGATCGTGAATTGATTTAAAATCAAGTGTGTTAGCGATCGTGTTATTTTTACCTTCAGAAGAAAGAACAATAGCGTTAATTTCTAATGAGTCAAATAAAGTTGTTTTCTTAATTCGTAAGTCGGAGGAGAAGGATTTGTTGGTGATTCCTGCATTGAAGGAGATGTTTTGAAACTGGATTTTGGGCAACTCAATTTCTTTAGAATTTAGAGCGATGTGACAATTGTTATCGCTTAAAACGCCTTTAAGACTTGTTTTATTGGAAATATAAATGGGTAATTTTAATAGTTTAATTAATTCGTTTGTTTTCTGAAATTCAAATTCAAATTTAAAATCATTCACTATTTTTTTTGATGTAGAGATTGGGTAATTGGTTAAAATTTGTTGTGCATAAATTTTGTAATCATTATAAATCTCGTTGAGATTAATTTTACCAATTAACTCCGCGTTGAGTATGGAAGAGTTGAGTGTGTAATTGTAAATCCCATTTATGTTTGAACTGTTAAAATCAAAGTCTTGTAATACAAAAGTGTTTTCGTTTTGAATAATCTTTAAATTATGCCCTACTAGCTGACCTAGCAGATGACTGGAAGTTATGTCTTCAAAATCACAATCGAATTCTCCCGATATACTTGTGTTGGGTTGATTTGTAAATCCGAGAGCTGTAGGATTTATTAGTTTACATTCTGTTGATAATTTGATTTCGTTTTTAGCACTAAATTTAGCAGCTGTTTCAAATTTAGCAGTGAGATTTTCGTCTTCAATTTCAGCATTTAATTTAATCGTGTTGTCTTTGAAACTAAAAGAGTTTAAAGTGATGTTCTTGTAGTTGTAATTGTGGAAATTTAAAGTGTTTATTTTGCTCTTTAAAGTGTCTATTTGAAAGATAGAATTAAAATCAAATAAACCATTTAAACTAATTGATCCTGAAACTTTTCCAATGTTTTTTTGCTGGATTAGTTTACCTACGTTAAAACTATCAATAACAATGGATTGGTTGTTTTTAAGTGAAGTGTTGAATTTATACGTATCATTTCCACTAACATAGTCAATTATTAGTTCTTTTTTGAGGGATAAATTTCCTAATGGAGTTTCAATTTTTTTACTGTTTATCAGACAATGTTGGTTTGTTCCAGTGATTGAAAGTTGGTTGAATTTTACTTTTTTAAGGTTTTTGACATAAGGATGAAGATCAATTTTTGTCAATCCAGAAACGATTGGAAAACCAAATTCTTCTATGTCATCCATATTGATTTCTGCGGTTTCCAACACGTTATAATAGGCTAAATTATGTAAGTATCTGAAGTCAGGCAGAACAATATCACCTTTGATTTGGGTGCCTTTTCCAAAAGAAAGATCTACATTTTTGATGTTCATTTTTTTAAGGCAATCGGTTACTGAACTTGCAGAAATAACACAAAACTGTTCCATTCCTCCCAACTCAGAAGCAAAATACTGAATGTCTTTCATTGCGATATAACTTTTCTCTAATTGTGCGTCAAAGAATACTTTGTCATCAAAATAGTAGAAATCATGCCATTTAGAGAAGTACATTGCAAATTTAGGCAGGTAAGCAGTAGATTGGTTTGTTTTAAATCGCAATTGTTTAGTGACAATCCCTTTGTCACTGATTTTTGCGTAGCATGAAAATTGTTTGATTTTTAATCCACATCTTTCGTGAAGTGATAATTGATGAATAGAAGCTCTTAAAACTCCGTTTTTGTAGCTAAAATCATTAGCGAAAACATAGAGTTTTTTAAGTTCTACGTGGTCGTAATTGATTTCATCTCTGAAATTTTTAAAATTATAATCATCGTAACGAGCATTAACATTGATTAAGGAGAGTTTGTCTATTTTTAAAGAGTAGGGATTGCCATCTTTTGATGCGTCTGGGGATGAAAAGTAATCAATTATAAAATCAAAGTTGAAGGCACCGGTTGTTTTTGCTTGGTATAAATTAAAATCACCGCCTTTAATTTCCAGTTTTTTGAATCGAATTTCTTTTTTGATATTGTTTATACTTTTCAAAGTCAATAAAAGTGATTCAAATTGCGCAATGTTTTTGTGTTGCCTGTCTTTTATAGTTACACCATCAAGGGCAATTTTATTAAAAAAAACAATAGAAACTCTTGAGACTTTGAATGTCGTTTTTAGTTCTTCAGAAAAATACGATGAAGCAATTTGTGCAAGTTTGGTTTGTACAGGTGATGTTCGGACTAAAAAAGCAAAAACGATTAAGAAAGCTAAGAGCAATTCAAAAAGAATGCTATTACCAATTCTTAATAATTTAAGTATTTTTGCCATAATTTCTAAATCAATCGTTTGAAATCTTCTGTAATCATACTTGGCATTGAATCTTCCTGCGATGATACTTCTGCTGCAATTATCAAAGATACAACTATTTTGTCAAACGTAACTGCCAGTCAAGAAATCCATCGTGAATTCGGTGGAGTGGTTCCTGAGTTGGCTTCAAGGGCTCATCAACAAAATATAGTTCCTGTTGTGGATGCCGCATTAAAAAAGGCCAACATATCATTAAAAGATGTCGATGGGATTGCCTTTACGAAAGGGCCTGGTTTATTAGGATCTTTAGTAGTTGGAACGTCATTTGCTAAATCGATTGCTTTGGCGTTGGATAAACCATTGATCGATGTAAATCACATGCATGGCCATGTATTGGCCCATTTTATTGATCAAGAAGGAAAATCGAAACCTAAATTTCCGTTTTTGTGTTTGACAATTTCCGGAGGACATACACAAATTGTATTGGTGAAAGACCATTTAGAAATGGAGGTGATTGGAACTACTATTGATGATGCGGCAGGGGAGGCTTTTGATAAGACTGCAAAAATTTTAGGTTTGCCTTATCCAGGTGGACCTTTGATTGATCGTTATGCTCAATTGGGAGATCCACTAAAGTATTCGTTTTCAAAACCGCAGATGGAAGGATATAATTACAGTTTTAGTGGCTTGAAAACATCGATTTTGTATTTTTTACAAAAAGAAATTAAAAAGAACCCTCAGTTTATTAAAGAGGAACGAAATCATATTTGTGCATCTGTACAACATTCAATTATTGAGATACTATTTCAAAAATTGATAAAGGCGAGCAAAGAGTTGAATATTAGTCAGATTGCAATTGCAGGTGGGGTGTCGGCGAATTCAGGTGTTCGTAGTCGTCTTTTAGCATTGCAAGTTGAAAAGAAATGGGAGGTTTTTATTCCTGATTTTCAGTACTGTACTGACAATGCAGGGATGATTGCTGTAACGGGATTTTTCATGCATCAAAAAGGATTGTTTACAGACCAAACGGTGGCAGCGATGGCGAGATTACCATTTAACAAGTTATCAATTTAAGTATGAGTGATTTTTCGCTTCCTTTGGAGTTTATTGCACGGATTAAAAAGGATGATTTTATTGATGCAGATGCATTAATGACTGCAATGGAAAGTGACACGCCAAGTTCAGTTCGGTTGAATCCATTGAAAAGTAAGTCAGATTTACCCATCAAATCACCAATTTCATGGTGTTCCAATGCGTTTTTATTGAACCAAAGACCTTCTTATGTTCGAGATCCTCTTTTTCATGCGGGTGCTTATTACCCACAAGAAGCAGGTTCTATGTTTCTTGAGTATGTATTGAATCAATTAACGATTAAAGAGTTCCCTAAAGTATTGGATTTATGTGCTGCTCCAGGTGGAAAAAGTACGTTGATTGCTTCGTGGTTAAATGGGAAAGGTTTATTAGTTAGTAACGAAGTGGTACATGGACGTTCGAAGATATTGAAGGAAAACATGGTCAAATGGGGAGCGGAAAATACATTTGTCTCATTCAATGACCCTGCAGATTTTGCTGCGCTGAAGTCCTACTTTGACGTGGTAGTTGTGGATGCCCCATGCTCAGGTGAAGGGATGTTTCGTAAAGACCCTGTATCAAGAGCCCATTGGTCGGAGGAAAATGTTGCGAATTGTGTCGTGAGACAAAAAAAGATTCTTTCAGATAGTTGGGAGTGTATTCAACCGGGAGGTTATTTAATTTATTCAACTTGTACCTTAAATCGTTTTGAAAATGAGGACAATATACAATGGGCTGTCGATGAATTGGAGGCTGATATTGTACCGATTTCAACAGGAGATTTTAAAGAAGGGCGTGAGGGAATTGGATGTTATGCCTTTCCGAACTTACTTGAGACAGAAGGGTTTTTTATCGCGGTTCTTCAGAAAAAACATGCTGATAGTGAAAGCTTTTCACCGAAAAAAAACTATAAATCGGATGTGACGATTGTTAAAGATTTATCTCCAATTACTGATCTTGGGTTAGATTCGAATGCGTTGTATTACCAATGGAAAGAGTATGTGTTTACTGCAGATATTCAGTTGATGGAGGATGTTAAATTGTTACATTCACATTTACGCTTAAGTAAAATGGGGACTGAAATTGGGCAGTATTCACGTAAAGGAATAATTCCGAATGAGGCATTGGCGTTGTCCCCAGCAATTTCAAAAAATAATTGGCAACAGCTTGAAGTCTCGTTAGAACAAGCACTCAATTATTTGAAAGGAGATACTTTTTCTTTGGATGGCAAAAAAGGCTACGCGTTAATTTGTTATCAAAATGAACCTTTGGG